>JAFEDN010000280.1 GCA_018241585.1 Pseudomonadota bacterium
TTTTCTGATGCAGCGTCCCAAAACCTAACTGTTGTGCATATCTTTGTAAACTTTCATAACGATAATGTTTAATAAATGATTTTTCCATATCTATACCTAATAACCTCTGTTTGTATAAATTTAGCACTAATTATTAGATTGAATTTTTTCGCAGAAAAAACTTATTCCAAAGCAGCGGCGGCTGTGATATAAAATGCGCCTATGTTGAAAGAATATCCTTGGCCTGTTTCCAAAATCATTGCACATAGAGGTGCGGCGGCTTTTGCTCCCGAAAATACCATGGCTTCTTTGAAAAAGGCGGTTGCGATGGGGGCGCGCTGGGTGGAAGCGGATGTCAGATTAACTCTCGATGACGAAGTAGTGGTTTTTCATGATGCCAAGTTAAACCGTTGCACCAATGGCCGGGGACTGGTCCGAAAAACCCCTTATTCGATAATTCAAGGCTTAGACGCCGGAAGCTGGTTTGACCCGCATTTTAACCGAGAAAAAATCCCTACGTTAGAGCAATGGTTAACCGAAGCGGCCAAAAATCACTGCGGGGTTATTTTAGATATTAAAGGAACCCTTTTTAATACCAAGCGTTTGGTCGACCGGATAGTGGTCATTCTGTCCCAATATTGGAATGCCAATTTGCCTACGCCTATTCTTTCCAGCGAATCTGCCGGGACTTTAGCAGTCATCGCCAAACAAAAATTAGGCTATCCATTAGCCTTGATTATGAATAGAGAATATCGTGGCTGGCAGAAAGTAGTAGCGCGACAGCACTGCATTTCAATACATTTAAACCATGAAAAAATTTCTGAGGCTTGGATCAAAAAAATAAAACAGCTTAAATTACATATCGCCGCTTATACAGTAAATGATCCTAATCGAGCGCAACAATTGTTTGATTGGGGTGTCGATAGCATTTTCACTGACAATCCAAAACTTTTGTCAGGGGAACCTGCTGCACACTGAGTAGGAATAAAAATGGACCAAGAATCAAAGTTTGAATTTTCTTTGACAAATTCTAAAATAAAGCAAAAACCGGATCAATCTCAAACTTCTTCTAAGTTTGATTTTTCTGTTACAGCCCTTGAATTAAAGGAAATATTGGATGAATATCGATTTACTTCTGAGCTAGATAATTGTGTTCGGTCTACACTTCCTCAAGCTCTGGGTTTTTTTTCTGATTTGGCCAACGACGGCTACTTTAATCGATTTTTTGTAGAGGGTACAGAAAATGCGCCTAGACCTGTTTATGTTTTAGAACCTGGCTGTTATTGTGCGCCTCTTGCTTTAGGTTTAAATAAAATAGCATTAGATTTAGCTTTGAGAAATATTTATGTCAAATTTAATTATTTAGGAATAGATATCGTTCAACCAGTCATTCAAGAATTACAAGAGCAGTTTTCTGAGCAAAAAGCGATAAATTTTAAGGTCGTTAATGGTGCTCATGCACCATCAGTGCGTACAGCTATGGATGAAGTAGATATGGATCAGCCTGACATTGTTTTGTTTCGGCGGCCAGTGACATTGGGCATGAATTTGAATCAGTGGATTTTTCCGATGACAGTCCTGCTAGCTCCAATCGCTGCAGCGTTTAACCCGGATAAAGCTAATATTGGTGTGGCTCTGGGTCTTTCCTATATGGCGGCTAGGGCAGATGTAATGCTAACCGGCGATAATTATAACTCATTCTATAAAATGCTTGCTGGCGATCCCGCGAAGCATTATGAAGGAGCAACCGTCATCGTAACGAATCATTTTTGGTTAGAGCAGTGGTCTACCTCCAGGATTTTAAAGAGTTCCTACCGAGGTCAGCTTAATTATGGCAGTGTTTACGATTATGAAGCTTGGTCTGCAGAGAAATATTTGAGAATGGAAAAATATTTTACTGTGATTGACAATTATCGTTATCAACCCCAATCCTTAATTTTACCTAAACGTTGTGAATCTTTGTCATACTCGGAAGCATTAATATTTTTCCTTGCTGCAAGGTATGTGCTTCGAGGTAAGACCTTAAGCAGTAGCGTTACTAATTCGGCCAAGTTAGCAGGTGTGCTTCAGTTTGCGCCATTTGTGGTGGAAATTTTATATACCAGTTCACCCATTATCATTCCATCAATCATTGCAGCAGCGATTTATAAACGAATTCATACTGTTAAGCCCAGTTTCACTATGGCGCCGTTTTTGTTGTTACTGGCGCACTTACCATTGGCTGGCTCGATCACTTATTCGGAACAGACGCCTGTTTCATCCTCTTTAAATGCCATGGTGTTGATGGGTGCCGGAGCGATATTGGCAATAAAAAAAGTATTCAATTGGTTAAAATC
>JAFEDN010000281.1 GCA_018241585.1 Pseudomonadota bacterium
TGATCTTTGCGGCGACTACGGCGACTTATTTTGTGGCCAAAGCCAGCGGTGTATTGCCGAGCTGGTTTTGGGGCAGTACAACTTCCGATGATAGCGAATCATCAACTACAGCCCTAATTTCGCCGGGATCTACCTCGCTGGTGTTTGAGGCAATCCAGCCGGAATCTGTCATTTTTTCAAAGCAAACAGAGATTGCATCTCTTTCTGAAATTTTTGCCCCGAGTCTTGTAGAACCTGCTTTAACAGATTTTAAAGAAACTGATTTAACTGCACCGTTATTTGCTGACTCGACAAATAACGAGGAAACCAATCCACCTCATGAGATCATTCCCGACGATGAAGATGAAATCGTCATTGATACCACCCTCTTCAAAACAGGGCAACGGCGATTATTGCAAGCTTCCAGCCAAATTACTATTGTTCAAAATATTCCGGATCAAACCATAGATGCTGCTCAACAATATAATTATTATTTGAATGGATCCCAAATTTTTAATGGAAATTTTACTACTCTTATAGCGACTACACCAGGACAAAATGCTCTTCCTGATTGGCTTCAGTTTCGTACAACGGATATCGTGGGAGCATATACACCGCTGTCAGCGCGATACCGGGATATCAAAATTATAGGAAATATTGCTTATATAGCCGATTACAATAGCGGCTTAAAGCTTATCAATATCACCGATCCAGCCCACCCCATTTTAATAGGAAGTGGGCCTGTGGGTAATCCATTATCTTTAGATATCAACATTACGAATAGTGTTGTATATTTGGCGAACGATAATGAGGTGGGATTGCAGGTTGTGGATGTTTCTGATCCTATTCATCCCACCTTAATAGCGAGTTATCCTTTACCAGGAAGCAGTAGTGGTGTCGCAGTTAATAAAAATTTTGTCTACGTAGTTTCCGGCTCGTATTCCCTACCAATTAGCATGTATGTGTTTAACATCAGAAATCCTTCCAATTTACAGCCTCCTATCGGATCATGGACGACTACTTCTCCAAGTCCAAATGGTGGCATACCTGTGGGTATCCAAATCCAGAATCAACGAGCATATCTGGGTGCTGTGACACAGGATCCCGTATTTAATGTAATTTACACTCTTGACGTTAGCAATCCTCAAGCACCTTACACCTTAGCGACATATCAGTCTGGGTTTACTTTTGATTGGTACCCGTATATAAGCGGTTTCAAGGTGCAAGGTAATTTTCTTTATGTCGGAGAACTCAGTTGGATTATTATTATAGATATTAGTGATCCTCAAAACCCATCCGTCCTCTCTAAGATAAGCGATTTGGGCGCCGGTTTCATACGAGCGTTGGAAATTTATGGAGAGCTCATTTATTTTACGGCAGACAATGAAGGGTTTAAAATAATTAACATCACTAATCCGACCAGCTCAACCCCTGTTATCTCTCAATATAGTACTTTCGGCCATGTTTACGATATGCAAATCAAAGGAAACTTTGCTTACCTGGCGGCTGATGAGGGAGGTTTAAAAATTATTGATTTACGGCAAAATCGATTGACAGGAACCCCAGGTGTATCGAAGGCGGGAGAACAGTTTATTGTTCGTATAGCTGCTTGCCAAATATCGGGAATTTGCCTAAATTACGAAGATTTCCAATTGACGATCGATTCAAATCTGCCACAGGTAGTTGGAAGTATCCCTGATCAATCTATTTTTCCCGGACAGACTTTGGAGCTGGCGATAAGTAGCAATATATTATTCAGTCATGTAGATCAACATAATCTGACTTTTCAATTGGCGGTGACTAATTTTTTGGGCTCACCCATTAATCCCTGGATTTACTTAGGGATAACACCTAGCCTCGTGGGGCAAGTGGCGCTGAATGACGTCAAGGCGCAATATATTAAGGTCCAAGCGGGTTATGCCTATGTAACGCTTAATAATGGTTTTCAGATTATTGATGTAAGAAATCCAGAGAGTCCTGATATATTATCAACCTATTTAGACGAAGATTTTTATTTAGATTTGCAAATCCGAGGAGATCTGGCATATTTCGCAGGGGCTATTAACGGATTACTTATTTTTGATGTGAGTGATCCATTCAATCCGGTAAAAATAAGTGCTTATAACCCTTCTGGAGCCTATTTACGTGGATTATTCCTGGGGTCTCAATCGTCAGCCGATTTAGTATACCTGGCTTGGTGTTGTATTCAAAATATAGCTAAATTAGAAATTGTCGATGTATCAATTTCTACATCTATACAATCTTTAGGCCAGCTGATGAGCGGACCAGGGGTTTTAAATATGAATCCAGAAGTTATACAGGTTCGTAATGGTCT
>JAFEDN010000282.1 GCA_018241585.1 Pseudomonadota bacterium
CGTATCGATGCCATTGATGGAACTCAAATCGATACAAGTTAAAGCAGAACAAACACCACAAACTCTACCGGTTAATGAGTATAAATCGGTAGAGGAGGAACAAATAGAACTGAAATCACCTTCGTTCTCAGTACTCCCCTCGGCTCAGTAAGCGCACAATCACATTGATCGTCCTGTGTGGCCTCCATACGTGATTTAATGCCGGCTACTTGGTGGGCGCAATCGTTAATACTATTTATACAAAATGGCCCTCGAAGAATCCGCCACTTCTCAGCTATTACCTTACACTACGTTAGCCGGTTTACGAGCGGATATTTATTGCGGATTAGTCTAAATCCTTGAGGCTATACCACAACATAGATTAGATATTAGTTTCAAGTTACGTGCTGGTGATGCTGCCATTCGCGGCCCCTCAATAGCCGGACAATTCACGCTGGGATTACCCAAAGGGTTTAAATTTAACGCCCAGCATTGACTCATTTCGATTCCAATGCAGTTTCTATGAACGAAACCCCGTTGGAGCTTTTCTTAGAAACCAGTCAATTTCAGACTCTATGTCCGGAATTGACTGGTAATTTCAAGATATTTAGCATAAAATAACTTTATGCTTATACGCAATGTCCAAAAAAAGCTCATGTGGTTACTGCAACAATTTCCTGTTGTGGCTATTTTGGGTGCTAGGCAAGTAGGCAAAACCACCTTAGCCCGACAGTTAGCACCCAATTGGCGGTATATGGACTTGGAGAAACCAGAAGATTTAGCACTTTTAAAAAGCGACCCGAGTTTTTTCTTCCAGCAATTCCCTGAACATATCATTATTGATGAAGCTCAAATCATGCCGGAATTGTTTCCAGTCTTGAGGGGGGTGATTGACCAGCAACGCATGGTTAAAGGACGGTTTATTTTAACCGGATCCAGCAGTCCTGATTTGTTATCCAATATTTCCGAATCATTGGCCGGGCGGATCGCAACAGTGGAATTGGGCACACTCAAGGTTAACGAAATTTATCAGCAACCCCTGAGTGATTTTTATTATTTGTTTACTGAAAAAATAAACCGTAACCTGTTACCTGTAAAAAATGCGCCATTAACTTTAGAGCAAGTGCATGAAGTTTGGTTGCGCGGCGGGTATCCGGAGCCGATACTCAGTTCAAATAGTCAATTTTATAACGAGTGGATGGATAATTATCGTGATACCTATATTAACCGTGATTTAGCAAAGTACTTTCCTCGCTTAAATAAAATGGCCTACCAACGTTTTTTAGGGATGCTGTCGCAGTTATCCGGCACATTATTGAATAAAAGCAGTATAGCCAGAGCTGTTGAGGTGAGTGAAAAAACGATTAGCGAATATATAGCCATTGCAGCAGGAACTTATCTTTGGCGATTTTTAGAGAGTTACGAAAAAAATGTCATGAAGTCAGTTGTCAGAATGCCCAAGGGTTATTTGCGGGATAGCGGCTTATTGCATTATCTTCTGAAAATACAGGATAAAGACGGTCTTTACTATCACCCGCAGGCTGGACATTCATTTGAAGGCTTTGTGATTGAAGAAATATGCAAAGGCCTGGAATCAACGTCAGCAACTAACTGGCAGGCTTATTATTATCGCACGCGAAATCAAGCCGAAATTGATCTAATTATCGATGGCCCTTTCGGCATTTTACCCATAGAGATTAAACAGGGTGTACAAATAGCACGCCGGAATTTAATCGCGCTGTCGCAATTTATTGCCGAACACAAGCTAGCTTTTGGCTTAGTCATTAATCAATCATCTGAACCACTCTGGTTAACGCCTAATATTTATCAATTGCCGGTAACCTGGATTTAAGACCTTAGAAATAAAAGGGGTCAGGCAGGGCCTACGCATGAAAATAAATTCATATAAAAATCAAAGAGCAAGGGTTATTATTAGCATTTAAGGATGCTGATAATGGAAGATATTTTAAATTATTTTGAAGGGATCACTGATCCCCGCTCATATCGGAATCAAAAACCTCCCCTAAAGACATGGATAGGCACAACTTTATTAGCCAGTTTATGCGGTATTGACAGCTTTAGCGGTTTTTCTGATTTTACAGAATGTCATTATGAAGAACTTCAAAAGCATTTTGACTTTCCCCATGGAGTTCCAAACCACGATATGTATCAACGTTTTTGGGATGGGGTGAATTCGGTGGAGTTCTATAAATCTTTCGAGGAATTCACAGAAACTTTAGCAACGATTACGAGCGAATACATTAAAAGTTTTCAATCTCTGCACTAATTTTGAGCCGTTTATAACATTCTTCCCTGTGCCATC
>JAFEDN010000283.1 GCA_018241585.1 Pseudomonadota bacterium
ATCAACAAGTTAGATTTCAAGCTCAACAACTGATTACTTTACCGGATGTGCCTGAAATGCTTAAACCCATCGTCTATGCGATCCCATTACAATTACTGGCTTATCATACAGCTATTTTAAAAGGCACAGACGTAGACCAACCTAGAAATTTAGCCAAATCGGTGACGGTTGAATGATGAATAGGAAAGCGATTGACCGGTTGCTACTGCCCATACTGCCTTTTATTGGTATTGGGATATTTTTAATTTTACTAACTGTAGGGATAGTGGTTTTTTCTTATTTATTTGTTATCGGCTCTATTATCGGATTAATCTTATTTTGCGTATTTTGGATATACAATAAACTCAAGCGACGAAAAGGAACTTATCCCACCCACCCAAACTCCCAATCTCGGCGAGGCCGAACCATCGATCATGAAAAATAAAGCTTTTTCCGTTAATTGATTTAGCCCTCTAAACACACCATCACTGAGAATAGTGAGGTGGTTTCCAGATAAATCTAAAGACCACAATTCACCTAAGCCTCTGAACACACTTCACTCAGGGCAGTAAGTTGGTTGCTCCTGAAATCCAAGGACTTCAAGCGGCTTAACTCGCTGAACATGCCATCCCTCAGAGTAGTGAGCTGGACACCTAACATCAGGTATTGAATAAATCCAAAAATTAAGATAGGATAAAATTGATAATTCTTAGGGAGAAGACATGAAAAAAATACTCGGCAAGCTTTCTATCTATAAAACTTAAATCATATCTTGCTTTTATTAACTCTTAGTCTATTGCTAATTCGCTTTGTATGCAAGGGATGAAGAGAATGAAAACAAGTAAAACCAGTGCCTCTTCTTTTGAAAATCAGGGGCTTTCTTTAACAGAAGCAAAGCGTTACATAGATGCCATTGATTTTTCAATGATCATTAAAAAAATGGTTGAACATCAAGGCTGGTTGCAGAAAGAAGCTGAAGCAGTATGCCGTTTGTATAAGAATTTTTTATTTATTAATAAGAAATACCGAGAAAATTACTCAGCACTCCCACCTTCAGAGGAGGTTGATGAGTTCTGGCATAATCATATTTTAGATACTATGAATTATCGAAAAGATTGTGAAATGATTTTTGGAGCCTATTTCGATCATTATCCCTACTTTGGCATAGATGGCCGAACTACAATGAAAAATTTAGAATCCGCATTTGAAACCACGCAGAAACTTCATATTAAAGAATTTGGTGAACCTGTTTATCAAATAACAAGCAACTGGTCGAAATTAATAGCTTTTTTAAAAAAACAATTTAAAATAAGACCAAAAAGAATAGCGGCTGAAGCATTAAACCATAGTTAGTGAGTAATTCGTTATGATTTATTTTTATATTTTTTTATGTAGTTTTATGCCTTGTATAGTTTCATGGATGATAGCCATGAGACTTTTAAGAACATAAAACAGAGTTTGAAGACTTTCTGTTTAAGGAGAGGTTCTTCTTTAATCTTGTTGTTAGTACAATTATTGACAAGATAAAAAATAAAAATGGAGAATATTTAGTTTTTCTTTGGAAAAAGGCATAGCTAGACTTTCACTTTGTTCTGGAATATAACTTGAATTATTAGCCAAACTTGCCATTCGATAAATAAAAATATTTCCAGGATAATATGTGACGAAATTTTTCTATTTAGAAAAAAATAAATTCGCAAAATCTGCTGCTTGTACCGATTTCTAAATATCAATTTTTTGATTAAAAAATTGATCCATATATAGAGCGAATCTTTGTTCACAGATACTGAATTATAAAGATTTCCCATTTAGGGAAAACAGGGTTCTTGTTGAAGGTTGTTCTTAGAACGATTGTTAACAAGATAGTAAATAGTAATAAATGGAGAAAATTTATGAAAAAAATCTTAGCCTTTTTTTCTGTAAAAAAAGCAGCTAAACCAGCACTTTGTGTAGGTTTATAAGTACTACAAGCTCATTCTTTCAATAGAGTGAGCTTGTTAAAAGTTGGCTTTTTCTTGCTTTATCTAGCAAGATGGAATCTCCCATTAGAGTATTTGTTTCTATTTGTACTTTCCGTAATCTTCCTTCTATCTGATTATTTTTATTACAGTTCGTATTACTTTTATTGAGTATCTCTACAAAAAGTTTTCCTTGATCGTGAATTTTTTCATCATATATATCGTCAATAGCATTTACAGCATTAACCATCGGGTAAAAACTATTTAGTCGTTTCTCATTATATTTCAATTCATCACCTATAAATTTTCCATTTATACAATGTAAATTGTATACTTCGATAATATTTCTTGCTACACTCATTG
>JAFEDN010000284.1 GCA_018241585.1 Pseudomonadota bacterium
TCGCAAGGGAGAGGAGAGCGGAGCGACCTTTCCCTTCATTATTGAATCACAGCTTTGCTGAGATTCAATATCAGAATTAGGAAGAGATTCCCGCTTTGCGGGAATCTCTGTATAATTGATATTTTAAAGATGAGGCAAAATAATGGGGCAATCTTCATTAAATTATAAAAATGCGGGCGTGGATATTGATACCGCTGACGAACTAGTCAGTGATATCCATAAAATTGCTATAAAAACACGCCGGCCTGGAGTGATGGGTAATATCGGCAGTTTTGGAGCATTATTTGAAATCCCTGCCCACTACCGGCAACCGGTTTTAGTGTCAGGAACTGATGGAGTCGGCACTAAGTTGAAACTGGCCATTGAAATGCAACAGCACCGTACTATCGGCATTGATCTAGTAGCTATGTGTGTTAACGACGTAGCTTGCCTAGGGGCTGAGCCTTTGTTCTTTCTAGATTATTTTGCCACCGGCAAGTTAAATAAAGAGCAAGCCGTTGAAATTTTAAGTGGTATTGGCAAAGGCTGCGAAATCGCTGGTGCGGCTTTAATCGGTGGAGAAACGGCTGAGATGCCTGGCATGTATCATGGAGAAGATTATGATTTAGCTGGTTTTTGCGTCGGGGTAGTAGAAAAAGATCAAATCATCGACGGCAGCCAGGTACAAATTGGTAATCAGCTTATCGCTATTGCCTCCTCCGGACCCCATTCTAATGGTTACTCTCTGATTCGAAAAGTTATAGAACAAAAAAGCATTTCCTTGTCTTTACCTTATGAAGGGCAAACTTTAGGTGAGAAATTATTAAAACCGACACGTATATATATTCCTGCACTAAAAGCTTTGCAAAAGACCGTGAAAATACCCTCTGTCGCCCATATTACCGGCGGAGGATTAATTGAAAATATTCCTCGCGTGCTACCTTCGCACACCAAAGCGATCTTAGATCAAAAAACTTGGCAATGGCCAACATTATTTAAATGGCTGCAAGAGCAAGGCCAAATTGATACTCAAGAAATGTATCGAACCTTTAACGTAGGCGTGGGATTACTGGTAACTGTCAGTAGCAGTGATGCCGATCTAGCCTTGGATATACTTAAAACGGCAGGCGAAACTGCCTGGATCATTGGGCAAATTGAGCATCACGATCAAGATGATCCTATCGTTGAGATAATTAATCAATAATTAGTAATATGAGCTTAGCAACCGTAGTATTAGTTTCAGGCAATGGTTCTAACCTGCAGGCGATAATTGATGCTGTGCAACAGGGTTTGGATGTTCAGATTAGGTCTGTAATCAGCAACAACCCTCATGCTTTTGGTTTAGAACGGGCTAAAAAAGCAGGAATACCCGCTCATGCAATTGATCATAAGCAATTTGCAACCCGTTCTGATTTTGAAGCAGCTTTAAGCAAACAGATAGATATTTATCATCCTGATATTATCGTCTTAGCTGGATTTATGAGACAGCTCACACCGCCATTTGTGGCACGCTACCAAGGGAAGATGATCAACGTTCACCCTTCACTTTTACCTAAGTATCCAGGGCTAAACACTCACGAGCGGGTTCTACAAGCTGGCGAAATCATTCATGGCGTTACCATTCACTATGTAACAGAAGATATCGATTGCGGTCCGATAATCGCACAAGCCAATTTAACCATCGGACCTGGTGAAACTATTGAGTCACTAAAAAAAAGAATCCACACTTTGGAACATGACTTATATCCCAAGGTGTTATCCTGGTTGGCGCAAGGTCATATAAGCCCTCTCACTTAATTAATATATTGCTTTAATGAGAGGAACGGCCACCATAGCTCCATATTTGACGAAAAATTGGCCGTTCTGCGTATGCATATTCATTCTCGACAACCAATCCAAGATAGTGAAATCTCTCACAATGATTATCAAGATGATTTTGCTTATGTAGATCGCTATGGTTCTAGTTTTTTACTTAACTTTCTTCTGAATCTGGATTTTCTTCTTCTTTTAATGGAATTGTCAGACGGCTTTGATCTACACGTTCACGCATTTCTTTTCCAGGTTTAAAGTGAGGAGTACGTTTAGCCTGAGTATAAACCCGTTCTCCCGTACGAGGATTATGAGCTTTTCGAGGAGCGCGATAACGAGGGGCAAAACTGCCAAAGCCACGGATTTCAATTCGGTCGCCTTTGCAAAGGCTATCACTCATGCGGTCGAGAATGTGATTTACTGCCAATTCGACGTCTTTTAACATCAAAGCATTTTGCCGTACAGTCAATTTTTGAATAAGTTGAGATTTAACCATAGCTCCAAT
>JAFEDN010000285.1 GCA_018241585.1 Pseudomonadota bacterium
ACTTTATTGAAAAGATTAACTCAGCAGAAGACACTAATTTGAAGACACCCTCTAAACTTTGAAAATTAACTCAATAGCTCTAAACAAGCATTAATGGTAAAATAATAAAACTTAAAATCAATGAGTGAAAGAATGTTCGAAGATATTAGCGCTTTTCAAGCGGTGGCCCATCATAAGAGCTTTACTAAAGCAGCTCAATATCTAGAATTGTCGATCCCGGTGGTGACTAGGCGTCTGGCGCGTTTGGAGCAAAATCTAGGGGTACGTTTGTTGCAGCGCACCACCCGTCATGTTAATTTGACTGAGGCTGGTGAGGTTTTTTTAACTGAAATTTCCGATGTGCTGCAAGCGTTGGAAATGAGCAAAGAAACCGTTAAAAGCTTAACCCGGTCAATCAGCGGTACATTAAAGGTGGGATTGCCAGTCAATTTAAGCCATCTCTATATAACTCCGGTTTTACATCAATTCATGGAGCTTTATCCGAATGTACAAATTCAGCTTGTTAGCGGTGATTATTTGTTGGATTTACTGAGGACTGGTTTTGATTTAGTGGTTCATTGCGGGCATTTACCTGACTCTAATTTTTATTATGAAAAACTTGGAGAATGGAAGAGATTATTTTGCGCAGCGCCTAGTTATCTTGAAAAAAAGGGTATTCCTAAAACCATTGAAGAGTTAAAAATGCATAACTGTATAGATTATTACGAAAATTTTGATAGAACTTGGGAATATCAAGAAGGTAAAATTCGTAAAAAAATTGCAATTAGTGGCAATATTCGCGCAAATAGCAGCCCTGAAATTAGAAACCTTGCTCTGAGTGGTTTAGGTATAAGTTATTTAGGGAAATGCAGCATTTATCGTGATTTACAGAATGGTTCTTTAGTTTCTATCTTACAAAATTATCAAACTCCTGCGCTAGGAACCTATGCCGTTTATCCCAATAAAAAATTTTTAAGCAAGAAAACCAAAATTTTTATAGATTTTATTGCCGAAATATTAACTCCGGTCTATTCTGAAAGGGATAACATGTTTTAATCTGGAAATCGGTTCCGGTTGTTAATTCCATGAGCCATTCATGTTCGCGGGCAATTTTTTTATAATGAGTTGGCCGTAATGGGCCGGTTTTCTGGTAAAATCGACGCCGCGAAGCTATACTCCGAAATATCATGACTACTCCCAACTCTGGTGACAATCAGCGTCACCCAAGACGAATCTGGCGGCCTTTTGTATGGTTCGGTAAGGCATTAAAATATCTCGTGCAGGCCGGATTTATCGCCTGGGCGTCTTTGGCTATTTATTATTCTAATTTGCCATGGGACTGGCTGCGGCTGGTGCTAGCTTTGGTGTTCGCAGTATTTGGTATTTGGACACTGTGGATTGCACGTAGCAGAATCTTTGCGTTGGTTTTTGTGGCTGGATTTGCCATGGTACTGATTTGGTGGTTGACCATTAAGCCTACCCATGATCGTGATTGGCAGCCGGAGGTCGCGGTCATGCCGCGCGCCTACATTAAAGGAGATCGCGTACGAATCACGGGTTATCGCAACTTCGATTACCGTACCCGAGACGATTTTACTGTTCGATATCAAGAGCGCGAAGTATCGCTTGCGCACCTAACTGGAGTGGATTTTTTCATTTCCTATTGGATGCCAGGGCCGGTTGGACACACCTTACTGAGTTTTAACTTTGACAATGCGCCGCCGCTCAACATTTCTATTGAAACCAGGCCGGTGGTTGGTCAAGGATTTTCACCGATTGCTTCGCTGTTTAAACAGTTTGAATTAATCTATGTGGTAGGAGATGAAAGGGACCTGGTGCGCGTGCGCACTAATTTCCGGCATGAACGTGTTTTTCTGTATCACATAAAAATATCGCCCGAGCGAGCACGGCAATTTTTCTTGATCTATCTTAACCGAATTAATGAGCTGGCTGATCACCCGGAATTCTATAATTTGCTCAGCAATAGTTGCACTTTAAATATTGTTCGTTACGCAAACGCCGCCGGCCGGGTTAGAACTTTTGATATACGTCATTTTTTAAATGGCTGGATTGCTGGTTATCTTTATGATGCTGGCTGGCTCAACACCGACCTGTCTTTTGAAAAACTACAACAGCTTTCTAATATAGACAAAGCCGCTCAAGCTGCTAATCAATCTCCAGATTTTTCCAAGCTTATTCGCAAAGGAATACCACCGGCCCGTCCTTAGTTCTGCAACCTTACAGCAGTTTTCGCTGAAGCAAAAATTACCTCTAACCGCATGAAATATTGAAAGTAGAAAAACCTA
>JAFEDN010000286.1 GCA_018241585.1 Pseudomonadota bacterium
TTCGCAATCTGATCATGATAAAACTTCACGATTGGATGAAGAAACTAGGTCGGCATGTCTAGTTCAATAAGATGTCTGCCCGTTAGTTCACCACTTATGTAAAATGGAAACCATTCTGACAATGGCCAAAAACTATAGATTTTTGGCCATCCCTGAACGCCATTCCTAAACCATTGAAAAATAATAAGCGAACCAATAAATCCAATCTCCTTATCTTTCATTTCATGTTTTAGGTAATTTTTGTTTCAGCGGGAACTGCTGACCCTTACCCGGGCTGAGGGTCAGACCCGCAGGAAGGACTTTTTTGATACATTATGAATTAAGGGCAGCGGCTTTTTATCTTTGATTTTCAGAGCCACAAAATCCTCTGCACCAGTAGAAGAAAGTAACGGCTCTTAAAGATCGTTTTGAATGCTTTTCGATGATTCATTTAGTATATTTATGCTCATTTTTCTTTCAGGTCAGATTAATTAATTCTCAAAATAAAGAATATTCGAAGATTATTAATAAATTACCCAGAGTTATAATAAAGAATCTTGGTACACGGCAATAGTTTGTACTGAGAAAAAATCTCGGACCTGATCGAAAATAGCTTGAACCACCGGAAATAGCGGGGAATTCGAGGGTTAGTGCTTGCGCTATCCCTATCAGTTTAAATTTTAATGCGGGAACCCTGGTGATCCTTGCAAATTCAATAGACTCAGCAATTCGTGTGGTTTTGCTTTGGTATAATCCTTCTGAATCTCTTCAATTTTTATGTTGCCAAAAGGTTTTTCAGCAATACATTCTCGCAATAAACCCATAAAGTGAGGAGCAGCGACCAGAATAAGCTTACGATACTGGTTCTGGGTTCTACCCTGCTCCAGTTTTTTGGATAATTCTCGAGCAAAAACAGTCGCTTCATATTGATGAGGGTCGCTTTGTTCTGTGAAATTGCCGTGTCCTCCGGCTGTATTTATGTATTCACCCGCCCGGTCGGAAGCAATATCCGTATCTTTCATGCGGCTTTCGGGATGTGAAAAATTATCCACCACAGTTAATTTAGGCTTTGCTTGTGGTGAAGGAGAAGATTCAAAACTATATAATGTCGCCAGGCTTGCATTAGCCACTAAAATCCAAGTCGTATCCATCGCTCTCACTCCATTGGCTTTCCATAAGACAAGTATACTCAAGTTACAGCATAATTGCATAGTTTTAATCCATGATTTGACTTTACTGCCAATCAGAAAGCCCGTAATATTATTAGGATTATGGAAAACAAAAAACCAGTAGATTTTATTTTAAACGCTCGATGGGTTTTACCGATTGCTCCCAAAAATGTGGTCTTAGAAAACCATTCAGTAGCTATTATTGGCGATCGTATCGCAGGCATTGCATCCTCCGAGCAAGCAAAAACCCTTTGGCAAGCTCGGCAAGAAATTGATTTGCCGAATCACGTCATCATGCCTGGATTAGTTAATGCACATGCCCACACCCCTTTAAATTTATTCAAAGGGTTAGCCGACGATCTGTTGTTAATGGACTGGCTGAAAAATCATATATGGCCGGCTGAATTAGCTATTATGCAACCCGAATCAGTACACGATGGCATGAGCCTGGCTTTTTTAGAGATGCTGCGCAGCGGCACAACTTGCTTTTGCGATCATTTCTTTTTTCACGATACTGCCGCAGAGGCCGTGAAAAAAGCTGGAATAAGAGCCAATATTGGCTTATGGGTCGGCAATGTGCAAACCGTTTGGGGCCAAAATGAACCCGAATATTTTTCCAAAGTAGCAGCTACTTTAAGCAGAGCTGAACAACACCCCCTAGTAACCTGGTCCTTAGCACCTCACAGCCCATATATGGTGACTGAAGCAGGCTTCAAACAAATCAAGCAGCTTTCAGAACAATATGATTTACCGATCCATCTTCATTTGCACGAATCATCGGCCGAAATTGAAGACGCCCAATCCAGACTGGGACAACGCCCTATAAAATGGTTGGACGGTTTAGGGTTATTAACACCAAAATTAATTGCCGTCCATATGGTGCAAATGATTGACGAAGATATTAAAACCATCGCAAAACGAGGGGTATCCATCGTTCATTGCCCAGAATCCAATCTTAAACTGGCTAGTGGTTTAGCTCCGATCGGTAAATTTTTACAAGCTGGTATCAATGTGGCTATAGGAACCGACAGCGCCGCCAGTAATAATGATTTAGATATGTTCGGTGAATTACGAACGGCAGCTTTATTAGCCAAAGGGGTTAGCCTCAATACCACCACCCTACCCGCTTC
>JAFEDN010000287.1 GCA_018241585.1 Pseudomonadota bacterium
TTGCTATCATTGCATTAAGCGTTGCTTGATCCCAGCCCCGTGTTGATAGGCGTCTTCAATCCTGCTTTCTGGAACTTTGCCTTCTTTAACCAATTTAGCAATAGTTATGACAAAATCACCGGTATTGTCTGCATGATGATTAGAGATGATAAACATATCCACCCCCGCATTTAGTGATTTTTCTAAGGCAACTGACAAGGGATATTGATTGGCTATTGCTCCCATCGCCATATCGTCGGAAATGATCACTCCAGTAAAATGAAGCTGATTTCTTAATAAACCAGTCAAGGTTTTTTGTGACATAGTGCCCGGGCACCATGTTCCAGGGTCTTCAGGGTTGCCGGTAAGGCACTGGGACCTGTCCACTTGGCCATTAATCACGTGTGTGCTCATTACAAAATCATTATATCCGTTGGAGATCAATTTTTTATAAGGTGCTAATTCTAATTCCATTTGATAGGTGTGCGTGACATCCACCAAACCTTTATGGCTATCTCCAGTGGAACTGCCATGCCCCGGAAAATGTTTTATAACCGATAATATATTACTGGTATGTAAACCATTGATCATTTGATTAGCTTGTTCTGCAACGATTTCTGGATTGCTAGAATAACTTCTGGATAATCCGCCAATAATTGGGTTAACCGGATTAATATTGACATCGACATCAGGAGCAAAATCTAAGTTAAATCCATAATTTTTTAACACCATACCGGTGACTTTGCCTCGATTATAGGTAAAATTTAAAGCTTGCTGCCTTTTTTGCGGATCATTCAATACCATTTCTTCATTAGTGCCTAATGCTTGAGCCGTATAATTTTGGATCGGGGCAAAACTTAAGGAATCGATCAATCCACCTTCTTGGTCAAGAGAGATTAACAGTGGTAAAGGCCTTAACTGCTGTTGATCACGTGTTTTATTATTATAAGCTTGTAGCGCTTTATTTAGGTTAGTGACTTGCGGCCCATTCTGAATATTTCTGAAGCGAATGAATTCGTTATCTTTTTTTTTTAAGTATCCTCGAAATAAAATAACACCCCCGATATGCCAGTCGGCTATGTCTTTTGCAATATTAGAATCTTGCTTAAAAACTAAACCGTTGGGATCGATCCAGGTGATTTTATTATGCTGATCCACGTTGACTCCCCCAAAGCCTACAATCAATAGCTGGCCTATTTTTTGGCAAAGAGCAGCGGCAACGATTTTTGAGCATTGCTTGGCTTCTTGTTTTTGGGGGCTATTATCTGAATTATCACAACCTGTTAAGATCAACGCAGTTAATATACCGGCTATAAAAATTTTTTTCATAGAACAATTACCTTTTGGTTTGTATTTTCAGTAAAAACTGTACAAAATATAATTATAGTTACTAGAATAGGTGAATAAAAATTATGATTAAAATATCCAAATCAATTTTATTGCTAACCTTATTAGCATTTTACTTGCCGGCAGCAGCCGTTTGCCATAATGGTATGCCCGCTGATGGTGCGGTGACTGCAAAGGGTATTGAGGTAAGACAGGGTTTTTATTTAGACCCTTTGTTACCCATTGCTAATAGGGCAGTAGACACTAAATCTCTGGTGAGAATGACCTTCCCGAAATATTATTTATTTTTAGCCACTATTGGCGATTATAGCGCTGACGTCTCCCGCCTAGGTGAGAAAATTAGCATAGGTCAAACCGATTTCTACAAGCAAGAAACTTCAGATGCAGGAATGTGTCACCAATATAATTATTTCACTTATTTTTTACCGAAAGAGCATCATATTGATGCCTTTATTTTTTTGGTTACCTCTAACTGTTTTGCTAAACACCCATCTGTTGATACCTCAGAATTTGAAAATGTTTTAGCTTGTGTGACTACGGCCACTCCCACCAAGTGAATGCTTGCATAATTCAATAATTGCAGATAAAGTGTCTGCTATTTTTGAATAATGAGTAAATTTGTTTATGCCAAAAGAAGATCACATAGAAATGCCGGGTGTGGTGATTGACACATTGCCGAATACGGTTTTTAGAGTCAAATTAGACAATGGTCACGTCGTTACCGCGCATATTTCTGGAAGAATGCGCAAAAATTATATTCGTATTTTAACCGGCGATAAAGTGACGGTCGAATTAACCCCTTATGATTTAACCAGGGGGCGGATCATTTATCGTGATACCGGCAAAGGCCGGCCCTCCTCTCCTGAAGAAGAAACCGATTAATTGGAGTAACCGTTATCGGTCACTGCAGATTGTTGGCTCGTGCTAATTTCGGATTCGGTAAAGATTTG
>JAFEDN010000288.1 GCA_018241585.1 Pseudomonadota bacterium
CTCAAAGAGAAAAAATAATTCAAATCATTCTGTATTTGAAAAATGAGTAATGATCAAAAATTTTTTTGGCATTTCGTGAAATTTTATGACCTATTATGATGTGAAAATGTTTTCGATCTGGTTAATTTTACCATGTTCCTGCGCCAAATGTTCTTGGTGAAAGAAGGATGAGTCTTCTAATTTTCGTACTGTGATGGTCAAAACAAGGACGCTGCTGCTATTCTCCCGTCGAAACATTTGAAACTTTAGACGAGTCCAAACCCCATGCAATTTTTACGATAATGGATGCTTTCGGCCTCGGGGTATCAGAAAAATGATTCATTCTGTATGGCTATTTGGTATTGGCTTCCTCCATTCCTTTCTCTTTTAAAATAACCGTGCTGATTCATTTTGGCTTTCCTACCACCACCCACCGGTGAGTGCTTTAAGTACGCTGGTAGAAGTGCTACTGGTACTACTGCTACTACTCGTATCTGTTCCTATGCTAGGCGTGGGCGGGGATAATAACCTGAGTGGATTTAATGCCTGTCCGGTTGAGGCAATCAGACTGGCAGTTTGTTCTATTGGTTGAACAAACCTTTGTGTAACTACTTCAGTGACCACAAAAACAGTACCTTGATGAATTTTTTGAGCGATATCAACGGCTTGACCTGCTAATTGAGGGATATGCTCAAAAACTGCCTTCAATTTTTCTTGGGGTAAACTCACCAGAGTGGATTTAACCGCCTCAAATATCGGTTGATATAGGGTTGATAATATATCGGTGAAATTAGTTCCAGAACAAAGAATGGAGGGTAATCTTAATGTACTACTGGTTCCTGGTATATCCACTTCGACGACAATGTTCATGCTACCATGGGAATATCTAACGAACAGGCCCATCCCCATCCCGATCAATGGGATACTTTGACCCGCTATATCAATCGTTAAATTAATTTTTGGATGAGCATTAAAATGGAATCCATTGGAATCCAACTTTACGGTTGTTTTTTCTTCTAAATGATACCATGAAAGACGACAATTAAATTTAAAATCAAAACTCAATCCCTCGGTGCTCACATCAATGAGGCTTTCAGAAGTTAAACCTAACAAAGTGATTGAAGAATTGATATAAAATCTAAAGTTTTGTAGATCGCCGTATCTCATATTCAGATAAATGGCGGGGCCTTCGATATTGATAGGCGGTTTATAGTCCATTGGTGTGATCATTTTGCCAAATTTTATTAGACCACCAAAGAGATCCGTCTTTTTAGCTCCACCAATGAGTCTCACACCCGATTTAATCGCCACATCTAACATCAGAAAGGCACACAGTCCAAATGTGTTGAATTGTCCCAAGAATTTAAGTTGCCAATCCAATAGTCCGCCTGATCCCCGCTCAAATTTAATAACTAATTTTTTAGCCTCTGATAATAATTCTCGAATCGTGGCGTCAGTGCTTGATTTTTCTGTCAGTGGTTCTAAAAAGGCTTTATCTTCAATAGGGCCTAACGAAGTAGGAAATACCTTTTTGATATTTGAAATAGCGCTTTCAAACTGGGAATCACGTTGATCGATCGGAATCAAACATTTTACCAGTGTTTCAAGATCGGCAGTTTTATTTTCCGGCAATACGGCATTGAATTGGGTAATAATGCCCGTTTGATCTATCTGCGCTTTAATATCGCCATCTTCTGATTGGCTCAGTTTAGTTTCCTCTTGAATAGAAAATTTAGCTAATACACCCAGCATCAAACCCTGGTTCATTTGAAGGCTCGCCGCTAATCCATAAATCTTTAATCCCAGCAGCATAAAAGCAGACTCTTTTAATGAGAAATTACCTTGAAGTTTGAGGGGATGAATCCCTAATTGAACGGCCCCTATTAACTCTCCTAGTCCGACATCCAGCGTACTGGAGAGGACAAAAAGTGGGCTTTTCTGGAAAATATCAAAATCTAATTTGTTATTTTTTAGTTTAATGATCCCTAAATTTAAATCGCCACTGATCGAAGTTTCTTTTAATTCTAATTTAGTCTGCTTTTTAGTCCGTATTAATTTTATAGGTAAATTTAGATTATCGAGGGAAGTTCTTAACATTTGATTTAAAATATGATGAACTCCTAACGAGGTATCCAAAATAATACGGGCAGGTCTGTTCCTAAATTCAATCCCAGTATTATTGAGTACTTTGATCTCACTAAAATGTCTTAAATTGGAAAGAACGGTATTATAATTCTCCCTTTGTTGATCTTGTATTTCCATAGGAAGGAATAACTCCT
>JAFEDN010000289.1 GCA_018241585.1 Pseudomonadota bacterium
AATAAAAAAATATTTTTGTGTTGACGTAGGTGTTTAAAAACCGGTGCTTGGACATTAGGGTTTAAGTGAACTGGATAGACAATTTGCAATTCAGAATTACCGGCTAAATAAGCCAAAGCTTCACAGATGTGATCAAATCCTGCACCAAAATTTTCACGTCTATGACCAGTAACCAAAATTAATTTTTTGTGCTCTTCTAAAAAACTAAATAGACTTTTCATTTTTAGCGCTAAGTCGGCTTCGTTTAAACGATTGCGAACCTGGAACAAGGCATCGATAACCGTGTTGCCGGTGACCATGATTCTGGATTGTGAAACACCTTCTTTGAGTAAATTGTCGGCTGCGAGTTGGGTGGGAGCGAAGTGATATTGAGCGATCATACTGGTGACTCTTCTGTTTAATTCTTCCGGCCATGGAGAAATAATATTTTCACTTCTCAGACCCGCTTCAACATGACAGAGTAAAATTTTTGCATAGAATGCGGCTAAGCTTGCTGCCAAAGTGGTGGTGGTATCTCCATGCACCAAAATCATATCAGGGCGAAACGTCTGAAATAGTTCATGCAATTTATTCAAAATGTTTGCAGTTAACTCTGAAAGACTTTGATTTACTTTCATAATGTTCAGATCATAATCCGGTTTGATAGCAAACAGCTCTAAAACCGAATCTAACATCCATCGATGCTGAGCGGTGACACATACTTTTACTTGTGCTTTGCTAAAAGTTTTAATTAATGATTTAACCACTGGGGCCAATTTAATAGCTTCAGGTCTGGTTCCAAAGATTATTAAAATATCCATACTTTTCCTTTCCGTAATGAGCACATGACTGATTAATTTTTTCCAAAATAGCGGCTGTATGATGAAACCAAGTATATTTTTTGAGCGCTTCTTCTCTGGCATTGTTCCCGAGGACCGTTCGCCATTGAGGATTGTCAATTAAGAATAATATTGCTTTAATCATTTGTTCAATATTGCCTGGTTGGTGTAAAATAGCCAATGCTTTCCCATTGATTTCTTGATCAACTGAAGCATCTAAATGAGTCGAATGTAAACTATTTTGTAACACTTGACCAATTTGTTCTAGATTGGAAGCAATAATGGGTTTGGCCATGGCCATGTACTCAAAAAGTTTAGTGGGTGAACCGAAAAAACGGCTGCCGTCTGGATTCGGCAAATGAGGAGATAAGTAAATATCCGAAGCTGCTAAATAAGCAGGAGCCAGTTCTTGGCTGATCAGGCCTGTAAATACGACTCGTTTTTTATATTGTGGCTCAGACAATAAGCTGGTAACCAGCGGCATTTGGGCGCCGTTGCCAATTAGTAAAAAATAAACTTGGTGCTGATTCATATATTGACCGTAGTGGTCGACCAGCTTTCTAATAGTGGTTGCGATAGTATCAACGCCATGCCACTGACCAAAAGTGCCAATGAAAGTTAATACCAAAGCAGATTCAGGAATTCCTAGCTGTTGGCGCAACTGCAAATTTTGTTCAGAGCTGAACCTTGCAGGATTAAATAAAAAAGGATCAATACAATTGGGATAACAGACTATCTTTGCTTCAGGTATCCCTGATTCCAGTAAAATGGCTTTGGCTGCTTCGGAAATAGTGACAATGATATGTGCTAAGTTGAAACATGTTTGTTCAATTTGGTGTGCTATTTTTTTAAATTTTAATTTATGAAGTTGATCACCCCAATGATCCGTTATCCATAGTAAGGGACTATTAAATTCCAAAACCAGAGGAATGTTAAAAATTCGGGATAATTTAACACCCGTATAATTTTCTACCGACATCCTCTGATAAATAAATTGGTAATGGTTGTTTTGATATTTTTGTAATTGCCTGGTCATTTTCCGGGTAAGATGGAACCGGTTAAATTCCGGCGGATAAATAAATAACTTAGGCATAGCTACTTTGATAAAATTGATTTTGGTGTCTAAAGATTGCAAAAATCCTTCAGCGGCATAATCCACTTGATATTCATGTTGCAATAAAGCATTAGCTACTCCGCAAATATGCCCGACGCAGCCGCCTGATTTTGGAGTCATCCAAACCGTAGCGTCTATGTAAAGTATTTTTTTATTTTCTTTTAAGGGGTAGCGGGCAATTTTTTTTTGAAGTAGCCTGGCTAAATCCCAGCGACAGGCTAGAAATGAATAGCTACAACGTAACGTTTGGCAAAAAATTTTAATCATTTCGTTTAAAATGGAAAATTTAGCAACCGCAGTGATTAATCCATCAGGCGTAAC
>JAFEDN010000028.1 GCA_018241585.1 Pseudomonadota bacterium
TTTTACTTTCACAAAATATTAAGTTTTTGGTCATTGCCTGCCATACCGCCAGCACTGTAGCCTTAACGGCTTTGGAACGAGCTTTCAGTAATTTGCCTATTGCCGGCATGATCGAACCCGGAGCCCAAGCGGCTTGTTCCATCTCACAAAATGGTCATATCGCAGTGATTGCTACGGAAGGCACTGTAAAAGCCCAAGGATATCAAAGAGCCATTGGCCGGATAAAACCCGATAGCAAAGTGATTGCTCAAGGTTGTAGTGTATTTGTTGCCTTAGCTGAGGAAGGATGGCATGAAGGTCCGATTGCTGAATCTGTGGCCCAACGTTATTTAGGCCCTCTTTTTGTTAATAATGACCGGCCGGATTGTCTATTATTAGGATGCACTCATTTTCCTTTACTGACTAAAGCAATAGAAAAAGTCATCGGCAATGATATTTTTATTGTGGACCCAGCAGATGAAACTGCTCAAGCAGTTAAGAGTATCTTACAGCAACGTAATTTAGAAAATACTCAAGGTTGTGCTTTGACAAAATTTCTAGTTACCGACTCTCCAGAAAGATTTGCCCGTATTGCTGAGCGCTTCCTCTCCACTTCGATTCATTCTGCACAAATACAATTGGTGGATACTTTTGCTCTTTCCGAAAAAGAACCCACATAGTAAAATTTGATTTTAACAGCTTGAATAGAACTTTTGTGTACTAGAGCTGCTGTTTGATAGATTACTTGAAAGTGTGCTGGAAGTACTGTTTATTAAAATATGGATATTCTTAGAAAATGAAACCTGTTGAATTCGGGTTTTAAAAGCTTCTAGAGTAAAAGATTGTAGGTCTTTTTGAATTTCGGTATCAGTATGAGTATTTAAGTAATTAAAATTTCTTAAAAAGAATTTTTTTAGTAAATAGTGAGCTCGTTTATTCTGCAATTTACCATTAATCATTTTAAAATCTTGCCGTGCACAATATGGTGCTGTTTGTAGTTTTTGATTGATGGGCAATGCAAGTTCCTTCGGGTCTCTTTGTAGCAGTACTTTATCGGTTAATGAAATTGATTGCATGATTCGATTAAAACCCAGTGGTAAACGGTAAAAGGTAGTTTCAGATTGTTGACTTGGGTCCTTAATCTCTTTGGACGGAACGACAATTTTGTGAGCTTCCAAGTAACTAAATAAATCTTGGTCACCTATATAGCGATTAACGACATGAAGGTAACGCACATCACTGAGGGCAAAAACTGCGCAGCTGCTTGAATCGTATTGACGTGTCTCATCAGTATAATAAATTTTACCCTCTGGGAAAATATCCTTAAATACTTTAGAGTAAAATTTAATGATTTCTATCTTGCTTAGCGAATCAAGTAATAAGAGTTTTGCCTGCCCTGCTTTGTCGATCTCGACTACCCCGCTCATCCAATGAGAACCGGTTTTTACAAAAAATTCCCTGATTGGCTGGATTTTTGCTGCCTTAATTATGGCTAAGTAGTTGGATAATTCAAGAAGGCCGCTTAATACGGATGGGACAAAGGAATAACGCTTTCTGCTAGCAATTTGTTTTATAGTTAATAAACCGCCCGTGGTAGTAATTCTTCCGTAAGCAAGAAATTCTGTGATTAATTTTTTTTTAAACGCAGAATCTAATTGGTCCAAAGACAGAAATTTATCCATAAATAGACAGTCTTTTTTTAATTTAGACAGAACTTTTTCTTGATGCTCTTTATTTTGAAAAACGCTATCCTTAGCTTCCTGATCTAGGTTTACCTAGATTGGTAACAGCGGCCGGTCGTCTTCTTGAAGATATAAAGTAAGAAAATCCTGTAAGAAAATGATTCTTTCTGGTACCAATAATTTTGGATAAAAATCAGCTAAAAACTCTTGTTTATTATCAATTTTGTAGATTAAACAACTGTAAGGATCGATGTCTTCTATAAAGTAATGACTTTCATTTGATAATTCTGATTTGAGTAAGCAAGTACGTAAAAGTCTAGGGATAGAACTTACTTCCAATGGACTATCAGCAATCTTCTGAGTCATTAATTTGGTGGTTTTTAGGTCATCGCAATCGGTTACTAGGTCGCTTATTAAATTAAGCCGGCAAGAAGCTTCAAATACGGTTTTATGCAGTGAATCCAGATCGGTTTTTTTTAGTTCGATTAGAGCCTGATGGTAGTCACTAAATCCTTTTTTAACCTTTTTATAAATGCTCTTGAGTTGATAAACATTAGCTCTCCTTAAACGATCAACGTCACCTTCAATAAAATATGTAATAATATTAGTTTCTATGGTAGATTTCAGGGCTGAAAATTCGGAATAAGACAGATTTGCTAGAGATAAATTTTGAATTATTCCTTCCTGGATTAAAAAAGCTAACATAGAATTGAGTGCTGCTACCAGCTTATATAAATATTCGTTACAATTATGCCAATCCCTTATATAAGCAATGTGGCCTTGGTTATGATTTTGTTCATCTAGTTCGCAATCTTCTAAATTATTTTTATGTAATAATTCGAGACTCATGCTAGTTTCTTTTTGGTCTTTAAGCTGACCTTGTTTTTCCTTGGATACTTCAGCCAGTAATTCTTGTTTATAATTTAGAAAAATTGACTCTATATGATCATATGCAGATTTTAAGGCGTGTAAATTATTTACATAATATTTAAGTTCACACTGGTATGGCTCAGATAGATCACTTTTCTTAAGCGTTGCGGTAAAAGAGTCACTATTGTGCTTAGATAAGTGTTTTTTTACATACCCCAGTTGGATTTCAATTTCTTCTATACTCGAACAGAGTATGCTAATTGGTAGCGCTGGAAAAATTTGCACATACGAAGGCTTGAATGATGGCTGTGGAGGTTTATTTGCTGATAAGAAAGTGCTAAAACAGGTTAATGAATCTATTAATTCTTGCAAACTTTTGTGCATAATCACTCCATCAATAAGACTGTCTAGTCCTATATAAGGGAATTATACGAATGAATCATTAAAGAAATATTAATCCATGAGGATAGGGTTATTGTAGTTGGGATGTGGGTGAGGGAACCACAGAGGGTGTCGCCATCGATTGGTTTCTCCTTGAATCATTATTAAAGAGAGTTTGAGTATTACTACTATGAGCTTCGCCACACCTCAGTATCTTTTGACAATACTTAATGCAAGGAGGCAGAAAAATTATTAATAACAAAGCGCTAGCTCCAAATCCAGACAACACTCTACCGGTAATATCTGAACAGTAATCGCTAGCCAGATCATTGCAGGCTTCTATCGTTGAATTTTGGAGTTGGTTAAGAATATTAACCACATCAATTAAAGAAACAGAGCTATCAGTGCTAATAGGACACGTTGACCATATATCTTGGTTTGTTGTTTCGAAACAAGTTTGGTTGCTATAGGGAGCGGGCTGTGAATAATAATTATCACGAGCATCTAATGCTAAAGAATTGTAATGATGACACAATTTAATTAAATAGTACGAACCAACGGCGCTTGCTCCATCGACCGTCAACAAAACAGGAAGTTTCCAACCAAGTGATTTTAAATAGTCGTACGTGCTTTTTAAGCGTGGAAAATTGGATTTTGCTTCTGTTTTTGAATCATTAATTTCTTGGTATTGAGAATCATCACCTGACCATAAACCCAACATTTTACAAAAATTACGCATACTCTATCTCCTTTAAACCTCATTACAAAATCTTATCAGACCAATAAATCTTAACTTAAAGCTTAAAAAGAAATCAATTTAATTTCAGGATTATTTTTTTTCTGTTTTTGGAAACAAAGGAAGGTATTGTGAATAACCTTGTATAGATAATTCTTCTGCGGGAATAAAGCGTAAAGCAGCCGAATTGATACAGTATCGTAAACCCAATGGTTGAGGTCCGTCATGAAACAAATGACCTAAATGAGAATCTGCATTTTTACTGCGAATTTCGGTTTTTGGATGCAACCAAGCCAACCAACCTTTTGGCTGTCTCGGCACAATATTATCGGGCTCCAAGGGTTTAGTAAAACAAGGCCAACCTGTACCGGAATCATATTTATCTAAGGAGCTAAACAGAGGTTCACCTGAGATGATATCCACATAAATTCCAGGCCGGTGATTATTCCAATAAGCGTTAATAAAAGGTGGTTCAGTCGCGTTTTTTTGAGTCACACGATATTGAATTCGAGTCAACTGCCTTTTAAGTTGATGCTTTGAAGGTTTCATACTTATAAATATACACTAATTCCTTACCCGATGGGGGTTGAAGGGAGGAGCAGAGCGGAGCGATCTCCCCCTTCATTACTGAATCGCAGCTTTACTGTGGTTCAGTATCAAAACAGGAGGCCATCTCGATTTAAAGCGCTGTAGCTTATCCTACCTATTAATCTCATCAAGGTAATGCTATCATACGCAAGTTTTTAAAGGAGAGATGGCCGAGCGGCTGAAGGCGCTCCCCTGCTAAGGGAGTATGGGGTCTAAAGCTCCATCGAGGGTTCGAATCCCTCTCTCTCCGTTATTACTTTGCGCCCGTAGCTCAGTTGGATAGAGCACCAGGCTACGAACTTGGGGGTCGGGAGTTCGAATCTCTCCGGGCGCGAACCGTTTTGCTGTTTGTTGGTGATTTAGTTTGTCTTTGCGCCCGTAGCTCAGCTGGATAGAGTTCCTGGCTTCGAACCAGGCGGTCGGGAGTTCGAGTCTCTCCGGGCGCGAAAAAATTAGTAACCGTTCACATCTACCTCGTGAACGATTACAAAATTAAGAAAGAGTCTTGACTGTAGGATGCTTAGGAAACAGTGCATTCCACGTTAGATCGGCAACCTTGAGATTTAGTCATACAATAGTGAATTATCCCCGGAATTATTCCATGAATAAAAAAACTGTCACCTTCAGTCTCGATGATAATTTGCTTCTGAGCATTGACAAATGAACCTGCCTCGGAATTTTTTAGTGATAATAAGAGCTTTTTATCCAAACTATAAAACTTGACTTTAGTATCCTTATTCAAATTATTGGCACGACAGGTAACTGTTCCTGGTGAAAGCGGAACTAAAGCGCTTGAAGTTGCAGCTAAACTGACGCTGGTAATTCCAAGAGCGGCTAAACAAGAAATGGCAATTAATTTTTTCATTGGAACCTCATTAATATTAACTATCCTTAGATCATTTTTTCACTAAAAGCTTAAGGCAATATTAAGTTTTAAATGAAAAATTAGAAAGCTACACTTTAACAGACTACAAATAAAACGCCAAGGCATTTAATTATGGCTTGGCGTTTTAAGGATTAAATTTAACAGCACCTTTTTAGGTGTTGCCATCTTTTTCAACAGGTTCATCGCCGGAACTTTCAGAGGTGGTTGCACCTCCATGCTTCTCCTGCTGAATCCGCTGGTAAATCTCTTCCCGATGTACTGACACAGTTTTCGGAGCATCAATACCTAAACGGACTTGATTACCTTTGACTCCTAGGACGGTCACTTTTACTTCATCTCCTATAATCACAGATTCACTGATCCGTCTGGTTAAAATTAACATATTCCTCTCCTTTCGTTCCCGGATGTTATATTGTTTTATTTCTTTCAGCCTAACTAAATTTTAGTACATTTCTAAGTCAATTGGTATTTTTTTAAACTGCTAGGGTTAAGCCATTAATTCTTAAGAGAATTTTGCTCTCCTAAGAAGGCCGTATGCAGTATTCTAGCCCCTAATTCCATGTATTTTTCATCCACAACGGCGCTGACAGTGACCTCTGAGGAGGTAATAAGGTGTATTTTAATGCCTTCTTCTCCTAGAGCATGCAACATCTTGGCCGCCACCCCTGCATGGGTTTTCATACCTACCCCTACCAAAGACAACTTGGCAATACGATCGTCAACTAGTATTTGGCAAGGGCTTTGTAGTTGCTGAATCATTTCGTTAGAGATAGATATGGCCTGATGGTAATCATTTAAAGGGACCGTGACACTAAA
Organism: Pseudomonadota bacterium; assembly: GCA_018241585.1. Lineage (GTDB taxonomy): Bacteria > Pseudomonadota > Gammaproteobacteria > Coxiellales > Coxiellaceae > JAFEDN01. The sequence continues at coordinate 5,939 of JAFEDN010000028.1, forward strand.
ATCGATATAATCCTGATCTAAGGGAGGGGTTTTTACCATCATATCGACTTCAATAACAGCATTTTGAAGGGCTTCGAGCCATTGATCGATCCAAATGGAATCAGAGCATTGTAGCCCCCGGAAGGTCAATTTAGCTTGATTGCGGTCAAAAGCTATGCCTGAAACCATCGGTTCAAGCACTTCTGCTTCTAAAAAAGTGACCAAAGTGCCGTTACCTTCGACAAAGCTGGAGAGCACTCGCAAGGGGACCCGGTGACGCTCCGCTAAGCGGACTGATGAAGTTTGTAACACTTCGGCGCCTAAACGAGCTAGCTCAAGCATTTCATCAAACGTGATTTTGGATAATCGCCTGGCGTCGTGCACTATGCGCGGGTCGCTGGTATAAATCCCTTCCACATCGGTGTAGATTTGGCATTCATCCGCTTTTAATGCAGCGGCCAGCATGACGGCGGTAGTATCAGAACCTCCTCGCCCAATAGTGGTGATATTGCCTTCATGGTCAATCCCTTGGAAACCGGTGACCACAGGCACGATGCCTTTGCGCAAATCTTCCAAAATAGGAGCGGTATCTATTTTAACAATTTGAGCTTTACTATAACGTTGATCAGTGTAAATACGAGCTTGTGAGCCATTATATGAGCGCGCCGAACAGCCTATTCCGTTTAAAGCTGCGCTTACCATAGCCGCAGAAACTTGCTCACCGGTCGCTAACAAAGCATCATATTCTCGCAGGTTGGGATTGGCAGTCAGTGATTGCATTAAAGTAACCAACCGGTCTGTTTCATGCCCCATGGCTGAAACCACCACCACCACATCGTGACCAGCCTGTCTGGTTTTTTGAATTATTTGGATTACTCGATTGATACATTGAACATTGCCAACCGAAGTTCCGCCAAATTTTTGCACATATAAAGCCATATTTTTTCTAATTATTGCTATTTTTTTAATTTCTCTCTTACCCAGTCATAAACAGAATCTAGAGCCGCTTTTAAGGCTTGAGGATTCTCGCCTCCTCCTTGCGCCAGATCGGGTCTACCCCCGCCCTTGCCATTCACTTGTTTGGCTACCTGGTTCAGCAATTCAATTGCTGTGAATTTAGATAAACAATCTTTACTAACCCCAGAAATTAACTGGATTTTTCCTTCCTGAATAGTCGCTAATACGATGGCTGAGGAACCCAGCTCTTGCTTAAGTTGATCGACACTATTACGTAAGGTTTCCCGATCCACTGCATTGAGTTCACAAGCTATAACCTGAATACCATCGATTTTCACCGCTTTCCCAGTTAACTGTTGGGTTTGTTGATAGCCGGCCTGCTGCTTTAATTGTAACATTTCTTTGGACAAAATGCGTTGTTCATTCAAAATTTGATTTAAACGTTCAACAATTTTTTCCTTTTCTACCTTCAGCAAAGCCGCTATTTCTTGCAATTGATGGTCATTGGCGGATATCCAGCGCCAAGCGTGTTCGCCGGTGACTGCCTCAATTCTTCTAATACCGGATGCTAAAGGCATTTGGTTAATAATTTTAAATACGCCGATTTGGCCAGTTTGAGTCACATGAGTGCCTCCACAGACTTCGTGCGAAAATTCACCCATTGCCACGGTACGCACTTTATTACCGTATTTTTCCCCAAATAATGCCATAGCGCCTTTTTTCTTGGCTTCTTCAATGCTGCTTTCTTCTGTATGGGTTTTGACATTGGCCCGTATCGCCCGGTTGACCATGGTTTCGACGGTTTGAATTTGTTCTGTCGTTAAAGGCTTAGCATAGGAGAAATCAAATCGAAGCCGGTCGGCGGCTACCAAAGACCCTTTTTGAGTGACTTGTTCTCCTAATACTTTTCGAAGCGCTTGATGCAGCAGATGAGTGGCGGAATGATTCAACATGATGTCTTGTCGAGTGGGGTCTACTTCTGCTTGAACGGTTTCTTTAAGCTGTAGTTTGCCTGCTAACATACGGCCGTAATGAAGATACACGGTTCCATGTTTTTGAGTATCTTCGACCCGAAATTTGCCTTTTTCAGACCAAATATAACCGGAATCGCCTACTTGACCTCCTGATTCGGCATAGAAGGGAGTTTTATCTAAGACAATAACGCCTCTTTGATTAGGGTCCAAAGCGTTGGCGGGTTTTTCGTCTTTTAATAAGGTGGTAATGACTCCTGCTCCCTTTAAAGATTCGTAGCCATAAAAATAGGTTTCGCCTGGTATATGCAATTGTTGAATATGATGCATCTTAAAATGCTGGGATTGTTGCGATTGTTGACGTTGCTTTTCCATGCATTGCTCAAAACCAGTATAATCCATGCGATATCCTCGTTCGCGCGCTAAATCTGCAGTTAAGTCGAGGGGAAATCCATAAGTATCATATAGCTGGAAGATAGTTTGACCTGGGATTTCACCATTATCAATTTTAGCAGTCAGTTCATCAAAAAGTTTAAGACCATTCTCTAAGGTATTGGAAAATTGCTGTTCTTCTTGCAGGAGCAGTTGTTCTATTAATTTTTGAAATTTAGCTAATTCAGGATAAGACCGGCCCATGATATGAATTAAGGCGGGAGTTAATCTATAAAAAAAAGTTTCTTGTTTCCCTAGTTTATAACCGTGCCGGATAGCACGGCGGATAATTCTTCGAAGTACATAACCTCTGCCTTCATTAGAAGGAATGACGCCATCGGCGATTAAAAAGGCGCTTGAACGAATATGATCCACAATCACCCGCATAGAGGCAGATTGCAAATCTTGGCAGCCAGTAATTTCACTTAATGATTTTAACAGGTAGCGAAAAATATCGATGTCATAATTATCATGCACTCCTTGCATGACTGCGGCAATACGTTCCAAGCCCATCCCGGTATCGACACAAGGTTTGGGAAGCGGATGTAAATTTCCAGAAATATCCCGTTCATATTGCATAAACACTAAGTTCCAAATTTCTACATACCGGTCGCCGTCGCTGTCCGGAGTTCCTGGTGCACCTCCTGCGACGCTGGGTCCATGATCATAGAAAATCTCGGTGCAGGGTCCACACGGGCCGATGTCACCCATTGACCAAAAATTGTCTTTTTCACCGCAACGGGTAAATCGCTTTGGATCAATTTTTATTTGATTCAACCAAATTTTTTCACTTTCAGCGTCATCTTTGAATACCGTAATCCATAATTTTTCTGGAGGTATTGCTAAGGTTTTGGTGAGAAAGTTCCAAGCCATTTCAATGGCTGGTTCTTTGAAGTAGCTGCCAAAACTAAAATTGCCAAGCATTTCGAAAAAAGTATGATGGCGTCTGGTATGGCCGACATTTTCCAGGTCGTTATGTTTACCGCCGGCTCTAACACAACGTTGCACACTGGCAGCGGATTGGTAAGGTCTTTCTTCTAAACCCAAAAAGGTATCTTTAAATTGAACCATTCCTGCATTGGTGAATAGTAAAGTGGGGTCATTGCCAGGAATGAGCGAGCTGCTGGGAACAATAGTGTGGCCCAGAGACTGAAAATAATTTAAAAAACTGTCTCGTAATTCTTGACTGCTCATTAGTTGCATATTTTTTTGCTCCTCGCTAAATCTAGACTCCGCAGTTATGCCGCGGGGTGATGAAATTTTGCGCAATCACTGATTCTCATCCATTGTAAATAAAAATTTCACTTGCTCAGGTGTAAAACCTCGAGACAACAAAAAACGAATTTGCTGGAATTTAGTTTTATCATCCTGAGGGATTTTATTTTTAAATTTCTTTTGCCAAACCGTTTTTAGCCTCTCGATCCATTCAGGGTCATTTTCATCCATCAGCGCTTGATCAAATTGTCCTACCCCATTTTTGTTCAATTCTGCAAATATTCTTCTTGGGCCATAGCCTGCCTCAATGCGATGTCTTATGTACACCGCAGTATATCGGTGATCATCTTGCAACTTATTGCTTGCTAAATCTTCCAAAACAGCATGAATTTGTTCTTGATCCCAACCTTTGGCAAGCAGTTTATTGCGCAATTGCGCTTTTGAATATTCTCTTCGCGCTAAAAAACGCAGGGCTTGTTCACGTATTGCAATCACTTTAAGTTACTTCGGCGAGCTCCTCCGTTAATTTTTCGCTTTTTTTAGGAAGCAATTTTTCACGTATGGCTTTCTCTAAGTTTTGGGCTGCTGTAGGATTTTCCTTCAGATATTGCCGGGCATTGTCTTTCCCCTGGCCGATTTTGACTCCATTATAGCTATACCAGGCTCCTGATTTTTCGACTAATTCGTTTTCAGCTCCCAAATCAATTAATTCTCCTTCCCGGGAAATGCCTTCTCCATAAAGAATATCAAAACCAGCTTGTTTGAAAGGAGGGGCAATTTTATTTTTGACTACTTTAATGCGTGTTTCGCTGCCTAAGATTTCTTCGCCTTTTTTTACTGAACCAGTTCGGCGAATATCTAAACGCACTGAAGCATAAAACTTTAGAGCGTTACCGCCGGTGGTGGTTTCCGGGTTACCAAACATGACACCGATTTTCATTCTTATTTGGTTGATAAAAATCACTAAAGTGTTCGATTTTTTAATATTGGCTGTTAATTTACGCAAGGCTTGTGACATCAAACGTGCTTGTAAACCCATGTGAGAGTCGCCCATTTCTCCCTCGATTTCAGCTTTGGGGGTTAACGCAGCCACTGAGTCAATTACCACGATATCAATTGCGCCTGAGCGAACTAACATGTCGGTAATTTCTAATGCTTGCTCACCGGTATCAGGTTGAGAAATCAACAATTCATTAATATTGACGCCGATTTGCTGAGCGTAGACGGTATCTAAAGCGTGTTCGGCATCGATAAAGGCCGCTGTACCCCCTTGACGTTGGCAGGAGGCAATTGCCTCCAAGGTGAGCGTGGTTTTTCCTGAGGATTCCGGGCCATAGATTTCGATAATCCGCCCTCTCGGCAAACCCCCGATACCGAGTGCGATGTCTAAGCTAATAGAACCGCTGGAAATGGTTTCAATATCACGCGGTACATCGCCATCTCCTAAACACATTAAAGACCCTTTACCAAATTGACGCTCTATTTGTGCTTTCGCTGCATTTAAAGCTTTTTGTTTTTCGGAAGTTATATTCATCTGCTCGCTCCTATTTAAATAAACCTGTAACATGCTCCAATAACCATTGGAGGGCAAAACTGATGGAATCTTCACGGATTTGGTGTCTGCCGCTGCTAAAATTATTTAATCGAGCTTCACAAAAACCGTGCTGATCCGCCAAACCCATAAAGACCGTGCCCACTGGTTTGGAGTTTGATCCCCCACCCGGCCCTGCTATTCCGGTAATACTTAAAGAAAGGCTGGTATTGCATTGTTTTATACAGCATTTTGCCATTTCTAACGCTGTCTGTGAGCTGACTGCGCCATATTTTTCTAGAGTTTGAGGCTCAACGCCTAGCAATTTTATTTTACTACTATTGCTATAGACGACCAAACCACATTCGAACCATGCAGAGCACCCTGGAACGGCTGTCAGTTGGTAAGCTAACCCTCCCCCCGTACAAGATTCGGCCACGGATAATGTTAACCGATACCGTTCCAATAAGGTAGCCAGTTGTTGACTCAAAAAAAAATTATTTTCGGTCATGTCGATTCCTATAAGTAACGCGCCATATATTATTCTTTTATCAACTGCTCTGGCAAATACCGTAATTTATCCTATATAATTTTCGAATTTGACTGAAGGAATTTTTATGGATACAGCGGAATTGTTAAAGCATCATACGCCGGTGATGCAACAATATTTGCAACTGAAAGCTCAATACCCGCATACATTGTTATTCTATCGTATGGGCGATTTTTACGAGCTGTTTTATCAAGATGCTGAGCGAGCCGCCAAATTGCTCAACATTACCTTGACCCAACGCGGTCATTCCGCAGGTTCGCCGATCCCCATGGCCGGAGTGCCGGCGCACGCGGTAGAAGCTTATTTGGCAAAGTTGGTCCGATTGGGGGAATCGGTAGTCATCTGTGAACAAACGGGGAATCCAGAGACAACTAAAGGACCGGTTAATCGTGAAATTACTCGGGTTTTAACGCCGGGCACGGTCAGTGATGAGGCGCTTCTTGAAGAAAACCGGGATAACTATCTCATGTCGGTGATTAAAGTTAATGATAACTATGGTCTGGCTTTTTTTGATATTACCAATGGGACCTTTGTGGTTGAGGAAGTAGCAGGTCAAAACGCCTTGTATGCCGAATTAGAACGTTTGCGGCCAAAAGAAATTTTGATTGCTGAAAATAATAAGGACTTGAATGATAAGATTTTGCCGGATTGCGCTATACAACGACGGCCTGAATGGGAATATGAATTGTCTACCGCTCAAAGTCTACTGTGTAAACAATTTCGTTTAAAAGATTTGTCGGGGTTAGGGATCAGCCATTTGTCTTTGGCCATTTGTGCTGCAGGTTGTCTGCTGCAATATTTGCATTACACGCAACGCTCGGCCTTGCCCCACTTGCACACGTTACGTGTTGAATCCCGCCATAACCATGTTGTTTTAGATGCACCCACTAGAAAGAATTTAGAATTAACCCGAAATTTCAGTGGCGGTTCTGACCATTGTCTTGCCAGCGTCTTGGATCATACTCAGACGGCGATGGGCGCCAGGATGTTAAGACGGTGGATCAACCAGCCTCTCCGAGACCGGGCCCAACTTGAGCAACGGCAACGTTGTATTGAAGAGTTTCTGCAAACTCAGCGGCATCAAAATATCAGCCAAATCCTAGATGGCTGCGGTGATTTAGAAAGAATTTTAGCTCGGGTAGCTTTAGGCTCAGCAAAACCTCGAGATTTAACTGCCCTGCGTCATGCTTTGGGTTTGCTGCCAATGCTGCATCATGAACTTAATAATATTCAAACCGATCATTTGAAACATTTAGACCGTTTTCTTGGACAATTTGATCATTTACACCAGCTATTATTAAAGTCCATTATTGATGCGCCGCCTTTGGTTATTCGCGATGGAGGTGTTATTAAAGAGGGTTATGATCAAGAATTGGATAATCTACGGTATTTGAGCAATCACAGCCAAGATTATCTAATTAATTATGAAATTAAGGAACGGGAACGCACGCGAATTAGTACACTAAAAGTCGGATTTAACCGGATTCATGGTTACTATATTGAAATATCCCGTCAACAAGCTTCCTTAGCGCCTGCTGAATACATGCGCCGTCAAACTTTAAAAAATGCAGAACGTTTTATTACCCCTGAATTAAAGACCTATGAAGATCAAGTGTTAAGCAGTCAATTCCGGGCTTTAGCTAGAGAAAAAGTACTGTATGAAGCGCTTTTAGCAGAAATTAATCAATATCTGTTGCCTCTTCAAGATTGCGCTAATGCGATAGCGGAACTGGATGTGCTGAGTAATTTAGCGGCGGTAGCCTATGCTCACAAATGGTCGGCTCCTACTTTAACAGAAACTTCCGGTATCTTTATCCAAAATGGCCGCCATCCAGTCATAGAGCAAGTTTTAGAGCAACCTTTTATTGCCAATGACACCCTGTTGAATCCTGAACGAACAATGTTGATCATTACCGGTCCCAATATGGGGGGAAAATCTACTTATATGCGGCAAACCGCTTTGATTGTGCTGCTGGCGCATATTGGTAGTTTTGTGCCGGCAGATAAAGCAGAAATAGGTTTGATCGATCGAATCTTTACTCGAATTGGGGCGTCAGATGATTTGGCAGGAGGACGGTCGACTTTCATGGTAGAGATGACTGAAACCGCCAACATTCTGCGCAATGCGACTGAAAACAGCTTGGTGCTTATGGATGAAGTGGGTCGAGGCACCAGCACTTTTGACGGGCTATCTTTAGCTTGGGCCTGTGCAGAACATTTAGCACAAACTGTCAAAGCATTCACATTGTTCGCAACTCATTATTTTGAACTAACTTCCATGCCGGAGTTTTTACCGGTGGTCAGCAATGTTCATTTGGATGCTGCCGAGTATGGTGATCAAATTGTCTTTTTACATGCTGTGAAAGAAGGCCCGGCCAACCAAAGTTATGGTTTACAAGTAGCACAATTGGCAGGCGTTCCTCAAAACGTCATTGCCAATGCTAAAAATAAATTACACCTTCTAGAAACTCAAGCCATGATCCATCAACATCACAGACCGCCACCCATACAACAAAGTCTACCCATAGAACCACCGATTCACCCGGTCTTGCAAACGCTTTTTGAAATAAAGTTAGACGAGGTCACTCCTAAACAAGCGCTAGAAATTCTGTATGGGTTAAAACAGAGCGCCGGTGAGTCCGCGACGTGATCGCGGAAACCCCGGCTGAAAGAAATTGCTGGATTTGCATGCCCATACTGTCCATGGTATGATTGAACGATATGCTGCAAGCGATAATTTTTGACTTTGACGGCGTCATTGTAGATAGTGAGCCGTTACATTTCCAAGCCACGCAAAATGTATTATCTTCCTTAGGAATACACATTGACTATCCTTCCTATGTGCAAGAATGCGCTGGGCAGCCGGATTTTAATAATTTCCAACGGATTTGTGTTAAGCACCAATTAAATCCCGTCGAACTGTATACTCAAAAATTATTAGACGAAAAAATCAATCAGTACCGTACACTTTTGAAAACCGCGCAGCCATGCGTCGGCGCGCTATCGTTAATTAAAAATGCAGCGGCTCACTATCCTTTAGGGATATGCTCAGGTAGCTTTAAGAATGAAATTAACCAACTATTGTCGATCTTAGATAAAGAAGATTTATCCAGATATTTTAAACATATTGTTACCATTGAAGATGTTCCGTCCGGTAAGCCTGACCCTGCCGGCTATCGGATGATTGCGCAAAAATTAGAAGTATTACCGGAATATTGTTTAGCCATCGAAGATTCGCCTGCAGGAATTATTGCAGCTAAAACCGCCGGCATGAGCGTTTTGGCAGTGACCCATACTCATCCTAAAGAAAAATTAACTTTGGCGGATTATTGTGTATCTAATCTTGCCGACATTCAGGTCAATGATCTTGTTAATATAGGTTGCGCAAAAATTTAGTAGCCTGCAACAGGAAAATTTACGCAGAACGGCCAACCACCTACCCGGTAAACGATTACGGAATTTATTCAAGTCACTAAACAGATACGAGTTCCTCAGAGAGGAGATCAATATTTTGTGGTTCTTTTAAGGTCGGTAATTGATTTAAATTTTGCAGATTAAAATCATCCAGAAATTTTTTAGTTGTGGCATATAAAGCGGGTTTACCAGGAACATCCCGCTGCCCAACCATTTTAATCCATTCTAGGTCCAACAATGATTTAATGATTTGGGTACTGACCGCAACTCCTCGAACCTCTTCGATTTCACCTCGGGTTATCGGCTGACGATAGGCAATTAGCGCTAGGGTTTCCAAAAAAGAACGAGAATAACGCGCCGTTTTACGAGCATGCATTTTCAGCAACCAGTTTTTTAATTCAAGGCGAGCTTGAAAACGGTAACCGCTTGCTACTTCCACTAATTCAACACCACGGTTTTGATAATGCTCACGAAGCAACTCTATGGCCGTTCGGATTTCTTTCAAAGTGAGAGCTTGTTCAGCCGCTCCCGCTGAAGCGGGGGAAGAGCAAGGTCGCTCCCGCTCTGCCCCCCTTTGTGACTCCTCATCAGGTAAGGTGAAGTTGCTTTCAGCGGGAACTCCTTCTAGTAGCAGTTGTAATTTTTCGGCAGAAAGCGGCTCAACGGCAGTAAACAACATTGCCTCAATAATTTGGGCTAATTTTTCTTGATTCATAAAGGATTTTTCCTTTTGATAAAAATAGAATGATAGGTATCAGTTTGCACCAGCTCGATCACGGATTGACGCACCAATTCTAAAATAGCAATCAAAGTCACCACTACGCCCATAGGACCTTCTTTTATACGAAAAAAATGCTTAAATTCAATGTAGTTTATTTGATCAATTTTATTGAGAATATCAATCATTCTTTCGCGTATGGATAAGGTTTCCACATTTATTTGATGCTTAGTAAATAACTTGGCGCGATTCAGCACTTCCTGCAAAGCACGTTGCAGATCGGTTAAAGTAATAACAGGTTTAATTGGCACTATTTGCATCGGAGGACTGTCCGCTTGCGCAATATAAATATCCCGTTCAACTCGAGGTAAGCAGTCTAACTGGTTGGCAGCCTGTTGATATCGTTCATATTCTTGTAGCCGGCGTACCAGCTCTGCTCGAGGGTCGCTTCCTTCAGCAGCTTCTGCAGCAGGAGGTTTAGGGAGTAACAATCTGGATTTAATTTCAGCCAACATGGCAGCCATCAATAAATATTCTGCAGCCAGTTCCAGTTCTAAAACCTGCATTAGTTCGATATATTGCAGATACTGGCGAGTAATCTCAGCAATCGGAACGTTTAAAATATCAAAATTATCCTTTTTAATAAGATACAGCAATAAATCTAAAGGGCCTTCAAAAGTTTCTAGAAAAATTTTCAATGCTTCAGGCGGGATGTAAAGGTCTTGAGGTAATTCGAGCCATTGCTGACCGTTTACTTTAATGGCCGGACTGTGTTCAATGTCAATTAAATCATTCATAAAAAATTACTTATTTCACCCTGCCCCACTCGAAGTATTTGCGGCGGTTGCTGAGTTAAATCCACCACCGTGGTTGGTTTAGCAGTACAAGGGCCACTATCAATAATTAAATCTACTTGTTTTTTCAGTTGTTCACTGATTTGCTCCATACCGGCCAGTGGTTCTGATTCGCCGGGCATAATCAGGGTTACACTCATAATCGGTTCACTCAAATTGGATAATAAGGCTCGCACAATAGGATGATTGGGGACTCGTAAGCCGATGGTCTTCCGTTTGGGGTGTAAAAGCCGCCTGGGAACTTCTTTGGTGGCTTCTAAGATAAATGTATACGGGCCGGGTGTATGCGCTTTTAAAATTCTAAAAGTAGCATTATCTACTTTAGCGAATGTAGATAACTGAGAAAGGTCATGGCAAATTAAGGTAAAATGATGGTGTTTATCTAATTCTGGAATGGTTCTGATTCGTTCACTGCCAGTTTTATTATCCAGGGAACAACCTAAAGCATAAGCAGAATCGGTTGGATAGACCATCACGCCTCCTTCCTGCAAAATCTTAACTGCTTGTAGAATCAACCTCTGCTGAGGATTTTCTGGATGTATTACCAATTTTTGGCTCATGGCTCATTGTAACATACTGCAGGTCTTTTGTTGCTTCTTAGAATACTGTGGCTTACACTACCCCGCTGATATTCAAAAACTGTCAAGGAAAATCCATGAAATTTTTGTTTGATTATTTTCCGATTATTTGTTTTTTCGTTGCCTACAAATTTTCAGATGTTTATACCGCCACCGCCGTGACCATTGTGGCGTCTTTAATTCAACTAACAGTTTATTGGATAGTTCACCGCCGCTTCGAGACGCTGCATAGCTTAACCTTTGTATTTGTAGTATTACTGGGAGGTTCCACCTTGCTGTTTCACAAAGATATTTTTATTAAATGGAAACCGAGCGTAATCTACTGGATATT
>JAFEDN010000290.1 GCA_018241585.1 Pseudomonadota bacterium
GGGTACGTCTCTATCATCATACAAAATAAAACTGATTTCGATATCCGTAAAATTCAGGGTAATGAATTCCGAATGGCCATTATCTGCGTCGCAAAAGGCACAATACTCACTCAGAAGAACATTGCTCAGTACATATTGCAGGTAGGTAACTAACCCATCTGTAGCTGCACGGCAAACATCAATTTTAACCTCAGGGATAGCAGGCCCTCCACAAACCTGATCGAATAATAACGGCGAGCTTTGATCGAGTGGTTTAGTGATTTCTATTTCTGTGCCGAGAGCAGTAGAACGGATGCGGTCGGTCACTCGTCCTGGCATAGTGTCTATGACTCGCCCAACGCCGCCACTCACGGAAGATAAGGGGGTCCACTGATTATATTCCTGAGCAGTCGTCGAACCCGGAATACCAGGTATGAACATATAAATTGCCATTTTTCTTCCTTGAGTGGATTAATTCGACACTATTATAAAGGGTGATAGGTTGCTTTTCTATTCCATCAGATTATTTACCCGGTGTTCTCAACTGGCGAAGACCAGAATCATGTTCAATGAAGTATTTGAAACTGTTATAAGAAATAGGCTTTTTAAGCAGTGGATTAATCAGTTTTTGAATGGCACTCAGAGAAAGCCGAAACTGCAAGTATTGCTGAATGTGTGAACGATACGGCGACAGCACATTACCATTATTATTTTTGCTACCGAGAGGTCGCCCTAATTTAATCCCTTTAGCTTGAACGGCCGCCAATCCTTGCTTGGTGCGAGTGGAAATAAATTCCCGCTCGGACTCTGCAAAATAGCTATAGATAGCCAATAATAACTTGGCATGTTGTCCGGTAGTAGACAGTTCGGGTTGTCTAATGAAAATCAGCTTAACGCCGTACTGAGTGAGTTGCTCGATGAGGTTGAGCGTTTCCAACATATTGCGTCCTAGCCGGCTGAGTTCGGCGACTATGAGCTGATCTCCCGGCTGAAGGGTCTGGCACAGTAAATCAATTTTGCGCTTTTGTGGAGATTCTCTGGAAGACACTTCAACCATAATAAATTCCTGGATGACCATTTTATGGTCATGCGCATAGCCCAGGAGAAGATGCTTTTGCTTATCAGCGTCTTGCTGCTCGGTGCTGACTCGAATATAACCAATGGTCTGCATAGAAAGAAAAACCTATTATTAGATTATTTTAGCAAGCTAATTGATATAGAAATCATCCTGTTCTATATCAAATTTTGATAAAATCAAACGGTCGTTTTTGTTGCAAAGAAAAACTGCTATTTGACAGACTATGAGTAACCGTATATAGTTACGCTATGGTAGCTCAAGAAAAATTACTCCAAAAGGCTCGGAATAACCCAGAGGGATTGAGCTTCAAAGATTTTCAAACATTGATGAGTAAAGCAGGATGGGTGAATAAAAGACAGAAAGGTAGTCACTCGATTTGGTATTCCCCGAAAGGATTCCGATTACCGATACAGAATCGCGAAGGGAAGGCTAAAGGATACCAAGTCAAGCAATTTTTGAAACTATTGGACGAGGAAACTGCATAAGAATTTCGAGGTGCGATTATGAGTGATAAATTTGACGGTTTTAGTGTAACCATAATTGAAGAGGACGATGGCGATTGGTTGGCTCACTTTGTGGAATTGCCACACGTCTCTGCGGCTGGAGATACGCCAGAAGAGGCTTTGCATGAACTGGAGGCCGCTTGGGAACTGTTAAAAGAGAGTTATAGGGAAGATGGTCAAGAGATTCCAGTGGCGCCTATTAAGAAAGAATATAGCGGGCAATTTAATGTTCGCATTGATCGGCGAGTACACCGGGCATTAGCCATCGAGGCCGCTCGCGCTGGCATTACTTTAAATGCGTTGGTAGCTCAAAAATTATCTAATCAAGTTAAAAACTTCAAGGAACATGCTGCATAGCTAAGAACGCTAACTGGATGATATAACTTTGCTGCCTCTTCGTTTGGCTGTGTCATTCAGATGGTATCGAGGATTGTAGAATTTTTAAGCTTTCGTTTTCGCCCGAATGCTCTAAGCTTGCTCCGGTAATTTTTATAAACATCATCAAAGTATTGAAGTGCGGTATACGATACGCTTCGATTCCTTTCCGAAGTTCGTGATATGCGTTAATAAGAGCTTGAACTACCGGCTTTGCTTTCACTGGGCCGACGGTTGCGATAATTCCACCCAATTCGTCAACATAGTCTTCAAAGGAATTT
>JAFEDN010000291.1 GCA_018241585.1 Pseudomonadota bacterium
TGCAATGATTTGCCGGCATCTTCTTCTAAGTGGGCGCGGGTTATGCCAATTTTTTTTTCAGACCCATCCTCTAGCACGATACTTAAAGCCCCTTGGCTAACGATAGGCTGATCATGTTGACTGATTTGATAACCCTTAGGTAAATCCGGGTAAAAATAATTTTTTCTAGCAAATATTGAGCGCTTCGGAATGATCGCATTGATACTCAGGCCGAAACGAACAGCCAGCACCACGGCTTGACCGTTCAATACCGGCAAAGTCCCGGGCAAAGCCAGATCAACCGCACACGCCTGTGTATTAGGTTCCGCCCCGAATTCACACGAAGCGCCGGAGAAAATTTTTGATTTAGTGGCTAGTTGAGTATGTACTTCTAAGCCAATGACAGGTTCCCATTCCATCTTTTTACTTTACCAGTACTATTTCTTACCTACAAGTATTTTAATTTGCAAAATTACCTACCGAGTCGTTTGGCCACATACTAAACAGTTCCAGACCATGCCATATTTTTAATTTTTATTATAAAACAAGTAACTAAAAATTAATCTAGCCTCATCATATGTGACACCTAGACTCCTGCTAAATATTATCTGAAAAATATTGCCTTAGTTTTTAACATGAGCCCCTGATAGGATGAATAGAATTTTGGATCACTATTTATAGAATAGTGCATCATGGTTCGTTTTTAAAAACAATCATGTCAAGAATTGAAGACCCCAACTAGCCACCTCTGACCAGGACAAGTTAATCATTTAGGTCATTGTTTTTTTGTAAGAATAAAAAAAGTAGCCTGGTCCGGCATGTGGTCATGGGTTGACAAAATGGCTCAGAGCCATTAATATATTCTTGAGTTGAATCAAAGATAAGAACTAAGGAGCTGGCGATGCCGGTATTCGTAAATAGACAACCTATAAACACTTTCAATTTTCCGGGTGGAGAGTGTTATGTTAGAATAAATCCGGTGGAAATCAGCGGTTTTACAGATGTGACCGCTGTGCTGAATGATTCCGATAGCCTTATGAGTTTATTGTTAGCTATTGACGCTATCCGCAGAGTTAATCTGCATACTCAAATTCGCATAACCATCCCTTATTTTCCCTATGCCCGTCAAGACCGGGTTTGTAATGCTGGTGAGTCTCTCAGTGTAAAAGTAATGGCGGATTTGATTAACGCTTTGCAATGCTACGAAGTGGTTATTTATGACCCTCATTCTGATGTAACCCCAGCATTACTAAATAGATGTAAAGTCATTTCTTCGTGGGAAATTATCGTGAAAAGTTGTTTACGTGAAGCAATCATCAGCAATAATTGGGTCTTAATATCACCGGACGCCGGCGCAGAAAAGAAAGTAAAGGCGGCTGCGAAGTCGCTGTCAACTGAAAGCAATCAGGTTGAAGTGCACTGTGCCAGTAAAATAAGAGACACGCTCACTGGAAAAATTCTTTCCACTCAAATAAACGGTGACGTTAGAGGTAAAAATCTGCTGATCATAGATGATATCTGTGATGGTGGCCAGACATTTATATCCTTAGCACAGGAACTCAAAGACCACGGCGCTGCCGATATGTACTTATATGTAACTCACGGTATTTTTTCTAAAGGTCTGGAAATTTTAAAACAGCATTTCAAAAAAATTTACTGTTTTCATACCCTGATTTCGCAAAAATTGATTGATAAAGAATTTTTACAAATTTTAGGAGCTCAAGAATATGAATATTAATCCCCTTAACTCTATAGATTTTTATAAAACTGATCACCGCCGTCAATATCCTGAAGGTACTACCGAGGTTTATGCGAATTTTACTCCTCGTAGTAGTCGTTTTGCCAAGGTTGTAAAAGATAGCTACGATAATAAAGTGGTCTTTTTTGGGTTACAATATTTTATAATTGATTTTTTGATTAATGCTTGGAATCAGCATTTTTTTAAGCAAAATAAAGATAAAGTGCTTGCTGCTTATAAACGACGAATGGATTACTCCTTAGGAAAAGATGCGATTGAGACTGCTCACATCGCCGCGTTACATGAGCTTGGATATTTGCCGATCAAAATCAAAGCGCTTGCTGAAGGCGCTCGGGTTCCAATAGGCGTGCCGGTACTGACTATAGTCAATACTCATCCTGATTTTTTTTGGTTAACCAATTATATCGAATCGGTTATTTCCTGCTATTTATGGAAACCAATCACTACGGCAACCACAGCCTTTG
>JAFEDN010000292.1 GCA_018241585.1 Pseudomonadota bacterium
CAGGTGGCCGCTAAATTCTGGCCACCTGTGACTCGGATACATTGGTGTTTTATCTAGTTGTTTTTTTGGGAAAATAAAAAATATGCCCTGTCTGGAACTCTGTGTTGGAGGCATAGTTTTCAAAAATAATACTAGCCAACGACCCTTTAAAAAACATCTCTTCTCACAGATATTGACAAATAAATATAATTTAGATTATAGTGTCTAAAATGAACCAAGTCATTAAAAGATTCCTACCTACCGCCGAGGCTATTCAGCGGTTACTACATCCCTATGCGGAAGTGGTTGTCCATGATATTAAGCGCAACCAAATTGCCGCCATTTTTCATCCTTTTTCTAAACGCCGGGTAGGCGACCCCTCTTTGCTGACGCCGGAAGACATGAATGTATTGGAGGATTGTATAGGTCCTTATGAAAAGCTCAATTGGAATGGCAATAAGCTCAAATCGATGAGTAGCGTGATTCGAGATGAAACCAATCAAGCTGTTGGCTTGCTATGCATCAATTTGGATATTTCTCGGTTAATTAACCTTAGCCAGGAGTTGATTACCTTTATTCAAGGTAATCAACTAATTGCGCAGCCTCAGCCCTTATTTAAGGACGATTGGCAAGAGAAAATCAATCAATATGTCCATACCTACTTGAGTGAACGGCATTTGAATTTAGAATCATTAGATCGTAATGAAAAAAAATTTTTGATTGAACATTTGAATAAGATTGGTGCGTTTACTGGAAAAAATGCTGCAGCTTACGTTGCTCAAATTCTTGGGATATCCAGAGCAACAGTGTATAATTATTTGAGGTCATCATGAATATTGTTCCTTTTAAGATTGAAGAATATTTCACCCAATATGAATTTTCAGTCCGTTATATGATGGGGTCTTCTGATCCAGAATCTTTTACTTTATCGGAATTAGTTGCCATGGCGGACCCAGAAAGTTTAGCGTTATGGAATCAGCTTCCATTGGGATATACCGAATACTATGGCCTTCCGTTGTTGAGAGCTGAAATTAGTCAATTATATTCCGATTTAGATCAAAATCATATTCTGGTTTATTCCGGTGCGGAAGAAGCGATTTACATTACCATGCAAGTTTTGTTAAAACCCAATGATCATGTTGTGGTGGTGACGCCTTGTTACAACTCTCTTAAAGAAGTTGCTAAAGCTGTTGGCGCTAGAGTTACTGAAATGCCGTTGAATTGCCAGAACGAATGCTGGTCACTGGATTTGGAAAAGTTTTCATCATTAGTTACCGATCAAACCAAATTAATTATTATTAATTTCCCTCATAATCCAACCGGCTTCTTACCTGATCTTAAAACTTTTCAATCGATAATCGAAATAGCAAGGCGGCATAATACTTATTTATTCAGTGATGAAGTTTTTCGACTGTCTGAGCGAAACCCGCAAGATCGGCTACCTAATGCAGTGGATTACTACGAAAAGGCGTTAAGTTTGGGGGTGATGTCAAAATCGTTCGGATTACCCGGATTACGAATTGGTTGGGTTGCCTCGCACATGCAAAATTTGCTTCGAGACTTTGGGTCATATAAAAATTACACCTCTATGTGCAATAGCGCTCCCAGTGAAATTTTGGCGTTAATTGCTTTACGAAATAAAGAACAAATTTTAAAAAGAGTACAAGGTATTACTCAACACAATTTAGATTTACTTGATAAGTATTTCCATCGTTATCCAGAGGTTTATCAATGGGAGCGTCCACGTGCAGGTTTTGTCGGTTTTCCCAAGTTAAAACTAAAAATAAACATAGAAACTTTTGCCAAGAAATTTATCGAAGCAGAAAATGTGCTGATTGTACCCGACACTATGTTTGATTATTCCGATAATCGATTTAGAATAGGGTATGGCCGGCGTTATTTTGTGGAAACGTTAGCTAAACTAGAGCGATTTACCAAGAGATTTTTGTAAAAAGATTTAAAATCTAGAAAGTTTAAATAATAATGCCTTCCGGATCAACGGCATCCAAATAGTAGTTTTAAGCGCTCATCAACCACTTGCTTAATGATCATCCCTTTTTTAATTCCAAACGCCAACGAGGAGTTTGAATAGTGCTTCGACAGATCATCAAGGCAACACCGCATTGCACAGTGCTGCCGAAGCCGGAGCCGGTGAGACGGTCGCCGCCTTATTGAAGGCGGGGATG
>JAFEDN010000293.1 GCA_018241585.1 Pseudomonadota bacterium
GTTGTGCTAATTTTTGTCTTTCAGTTTTATCACCAGAAAAATCATAGATAACACCTGCAGGATTTCCCGAACTAGGCAACTCAGTACAAAAACAATTGAGAATTTTCAAAAGACATCTCCTATATTATTGGAGGACGCTTGGGTTAACCATACTCTTAATTGCTTGGCTAACCTGGCTTTACCTAATAATTGATCCAATGAATCAATACTCGTTAAAAGCCGATACTCGGCTAGCACCGCATAAATAGACCAATGCTGTTGGATTAATAATAGGGTTTTCAACAGATGATCACGAGGCGCATAATCCAACCAAGGTTGCAAAGCTTGTTGTTGCAAAGCCTGAAAAGTATCATTTTGCAATACACTATTTTTTTTAATCCAGTGCAGAATGTTCGACAGTGAAAAAAACGGATGAGCCATATCGACTTCACCTAAATCAATCAAAGTGATTTTCTGCGTTTTCCGGTCAATGAGTATATTATTGTCGTGAAAATCACTATGATTGAAAGTATCGGTAATGGTTTCAGGGGTAGAGTTTTGAATGGAATAACCCAACTCTTCCAATGTATTTAATGCCCATTCAATGCATGATTTCATAGTTTAATTTTCAATTCTATTTTGAATACACCACTTTTTGAGCGTCCGGCTGCGAAAAATAAGCTGAATTAACCACCGCATCCCATTTCCAAATCTTGCCATTGCGTAATGTAAATATCGCGATGACATTGCTAGGGTATTGCCCTCCGTGATTATCAGAAATATTTTCATCAAAACGCACGATCAACCGATCATCAACACCGATGATTTCAAGAAAGGGAAATTTGATTTGTCCTCTAATATTTTTCTTCACCGTTTCAAAGTGAGATATCAGTTGTGCGTAACCACGGTAAACGGTTTTACCATTGATAATTAATAGGGTATCTGGATCAAAATATTTTTCCGCAATTTCCCGGGAAAATGATTTTTCTTGATCTGACCAAAACTGATTAAGATAACCCAAAGCATTAGCAAGGAGTTGCTCCTGCGCAGATATTACATTACCTGTAGTCTTGAGTACGATTAGGTTTGATTCCTTAGCAACAGCAGAAAAGCTAATAAAAATGAGTAACATGATGCTGACGATTAATTTATTCTTCATTGAATGTCCTCGTCTTTTTAATTCCAATGTACAATCCTCTATCTTTCATTAGCCCATTCTTTAGAAACACGCCTTGTAATCCCTGTTTTTTCATGATGTTCAGCACTTTATCAACATCGAACATAGCAAGCTCATGCTTTTCAACAAAATGTTTTATTTTCTGATTTTGCTCAGCAATCAAATAATGCATATCCATAACAGACAGAATACCTCGCTTTTCACTGACACAAAGTCTGGAAATTTTTATTCTTTCGCCATCATAAGTGGTCATTGAAGGTAATCCTGTTATATAAACAGTTTCTGTAAACCACGGCTCTATAATCACTAAACCGCCCACCTTCAAATGTTTTGCGAAATTTTGAATTGTTTTAGTGAGATTCGAGTAAGTTCTTACATAACCTATCGAACTAAACAGGCATAAAATGACATCGAATTTTTTATTTAAATTCAGATTAATCATGTCCGCCTGCTTAAATGCTACATCAGGGACATTTTTGCTCGCAATAGAGAGCATGGTTTTATTAAGATCCGTTGCAAGAATTGAAAAGGAATCTTTGAGATAAGCAAGATGCTTGCCTGTACCGCAAGCGACTTCCAGCAAATCATGACCGTCAGATTTTTTATATTTTTTAATCAGCGATTTAATTTTATCAGCTTCTTTCTGATAATCTTTCCACGAGTAAATTAAATCATAATATTTCGTTAATTCTTTAAAAACAGATCTTCTTGGCATATCAAACACTCACTGAAAAGGAGATGGCTTCTAAATAATTTTGGTCAATAATGTCTTGATAGCTTTCTTGCCATGCCCTTACATGGATCTCAGCTATCTTTTCGGCGTCTTCCAACGTGGCGCGCCTAATTAAAAATTCAGTCATCGTTCGCCTCTGCTTGGGAATAAAAGAGATACTATTGTACCTCAACCTGCAAGAAATAGATGATTACAAGATTGAAATGATCATTTTAAAGGGCTCCAGGAAGTAACCAAAGCCTTAAAAGCAACTTTATTGTGTTATTTATC
>JAFEDN010000294.1 GCA_018241585.1 Pseudomonadota bacterium
TGATCGCCGCCTTCTCCTTGTGGGAAATAGACGACATCAATTTGAGCAAAGGAAAAAATTTATCGGGTTGGTCGTTAAAAAATAGTAAACCAATGTTGCGCGGTTTTAAATATTCATTGCCACCGTCCACGATAGCCATTTGTCGGCATAAATCTGCAAACGGTATTTGTCGGGATTCTTCCAGCAATTGGCTGTTGATTTCTTTGAGGAATGCTTGAATCAACGGTAGTCTTAATTCTTCTATGGTAGCATGATGGTTTATGCGGTCGTCAAAAGGCACAGTGGCGGTTAATCCGAGTAATTCTTTTAGCTCTTCATGTTTGGCGATGACTGTTGAAGAAGACTTTCTAATAAAATACTTGTATTCTTTGTTTTTTCCTAAAGTGGCTGGTGCGGAGTAAGGGCGAGTTTGACCTCCTGGAACCCAGATCACTAAGACTTGTTTTTCCTGATACTTCTCTACAGATACAATGGGAGTATATACGGGTTTCAGGAAAGAACAGATTCTTATTAAGTATTTTTGCATGGCATCGGCTTTAGATAAAGTAATGCCTTCGGGCGGCAGAATGGGTTTGCCATCTTTTTCTTCAACACCTATCACAATATAGCCACCACCAAAATTATTAAAATCGTTGGCGAAAGCGCAAATCGTTCGTAACACAGACTCTGGATTGTAATCAGCCTTTAATTCAAGGCGATCAGATTCAACGACTGTGCCGTGTAATAAATTATAAAGATTAATCGGTAAATGCATTTGTGGCCTAAATAATCAGAGTTAAGTGAATAAATAATCCTGCAGTATATTATCATATACAGGAAACGGCTTCGAGTACTGGACAGGATTGTACAGTCATGAAGTTTAACAGATTATCAGTAATGGACTGCATGGGTTTGCGCAGTCTTTCCACGTCAGAAACGATATATCCAGCAGTAACGTCATTATTCATTTTGTGATTGATTAATCGCTTCACCGCATAAGCGGAAATATCCAGGCTTTCCGCCAGAGTGATAAAAGTGCGACGCAAATCATGCATGGTAAAAATTACACCGGACACTTGTGATACTTTAGCCATTTGTTTACACGGTTCGACAATATAGCCGCCTTGACCCGTTCCGGGGAAGACGTATTCACTATTAGCTTGCTGCTGGCGGCGAGTGAGTAGAGCATCTAAATAATCAGACAGAGGTAAAGTATGTGGCTGGTGGTTTTTAGTATTTAAGATGGTCAGCGTTTTTGATTTGAAATCAATATTGCTCCATTTCAGTGTGGCAGCCTCGTTGCGCCGCAATCCAGTGAATAAAGACAATAATAAGTAATCTTGCAAGGTGGCGTTTTCTAATTGATTAACGCCTTGATACCAAGCAGCTAATTCATGGGTTTTGATATAAGTTTGCCGCCGTTCGACTCGATACCATGAACGGGTTTGCGACAATCGCCTAACGGGGTTATCCGTAATGAGCGATCGGCCTTGAGCGTCTTCATATTGTCCAGCAGCAAAATTAAATAGTGCACGCAATAGACGCATGGTTAAATTTGCACAGGCTTGACCGCGTTCTTCGCCTAATTGAGTATGTAGTTTAGCAACCTTATCCTTGGTGATAGCCAGCAATGGTTTGTTATTCCATTCTGAAAAAACACATTCCATGATTCGACGATAATCGTATAATGTTCTAGGTTTTAATGCCTTTCGGGCTTTGAGATAATCTTGGAACGCTTGATCAAGTGTTGTGGCGTGAAGCTCAATGGTTTGCTTTTCAGCTCGAGGATCAATGCTGGTGGCGATTTTACCTAATAATTTTTGCGCTTCGCGGCGGGCTTGCTCAACGGTGAGCTCCCCATAACGACCTATAGTCATACCCCGGACTTTGCCGCCTACCAGCTTTTCAACAATAAAACTTTTGACGCCACTGGCAGTGACACGCACAGCAAAGCCTTTGAGTTGCGCATCACGATAAAAAGCTTGATCGCGTTCAGTGGGTGGTTCAATACGGTCAACAATGGACTTAGTTAATCGCATCAGTAGTTCCTCTATGTAGAAATTATGTAGAAAGAATAAGAAAAACTCTTTAAAAGAGCTTAGGACGGTAACTATTCAGCCTGTAACTGAGGCAAAGAGATAGCCGAAGAGGCCAGGATGGCATTTTCTAATGTAGTCAGC
>JAFEDN010000295.1 GCA_018241585.1 Pseudomonadota bacterium
AAAGTGAGCGGTTAGGGTATGAAACGTTGGATGAAATCATCAAATATAAAACAGAAGAGAAAAAAAGCGAAATTATTCAATTAAAAAATGAACTTTCAAGAAATTTAGAAGAAATCATTCATAATGAGAAAAAATTGACATCTGAGTATAGCCAAACGATTATTAGTAAATTAAAAATAAAGCAAACGGAACTTGAAGCTCATAAAAAAATAAAGCCTTCAGAAGTAATAAAGCCAGAGACAGGAATTTCATTTGATTTAAATGATCAAGCGTTGCTTAAGCAATTAGAAGCAATGAATATTGAAGAAAGCAATTTAAAAAATTTGATTGATAAGGATAAAATTAATCTTGATCTTCTTCATAAAAAGAAGGCATTTGGGGAAAAGGTGATTCAAAAAATTGATTTGATTGAAAAACAATTTAATCAGGAGTATTCATTAATAGAGCCTGCATTGATAAGAATGAAAATTATTCCAAATGATATTCTTTTATTAAAAATTAATAAAGATCCTATTGTCGAAATAATTAAAAATTGTGATAAAGAAATTGAAGCTATTAATTTTAATTTAGACTTCAAAAAATCTGAGAGTCTTATATATAAGTTAAATGAAGTTCAAGATAGAATTAAAAAAATCATTAATGATATTGATGAACCAAATCGCAAATACCGCACTTATGTTAAAGATCTAGAGCTCTGGAATAAAAATTTAGAAAATATTCAGGGTGATTCCACAAAACCTGACACAATTGGTTATTTTACCGCCCAACTTGGTGAAATTGACAGTATCCCAACAAAACTAAATAAACTGGAATCAGAAAGAGATATTCTTGTTCAGAAAATATTTAGTTTATTAACTGAATTAGTAAAAGTGTATGAGCAATTTTATGCTCCTGTTCAAAATTTTATCAACAACAATCCATTAGGCGATGACACTTTTAAAATGTCTTTTAACGTTTCAATTATTGATATGGGATTCAGCGAACATTTTTTTAACCAAATAAATCGACATCGTGCCGGAACATATTATGGTAAGGAGGGCAGTGAAAAATATCTGGAAAAAGTGCTTTTTAAGTATGATTTTAATCAAGTTGGAGATGTAGTAAATTTTACTAGAGAGATTATAAATTCATTGAAATACGATCTAAGAGATGATAAGAAAATTCCAAATAATATATCAGCTCAAGTTAAAGATAATAAATTATTTGAATTATATAAATTTGTGTTTGGACTTGATTATTTAGAACCGAGATACTCCATTAAATTAAATGGAAAAAATCTTGAATTATTGTCTCCTGGTGAAAGAGGCACGCTATTGTTAATTTTTTATTTGATGATAGATAAGGATGATAGACCACTTGTTATTGATCAACCTGAAGAGAATTTAGATAATCAAACAATTTATAAAGTCTTAGTGCCATGTATTAAAACAGCAAAAAAATTTCGTCAATTATTTCTTGTTACTCACAATCCAAATTTAGCTATAGTATGTGATGCTGAACAGGTGATTGTTACCTCTATAAACAAAGCCGCAGGAAATAAGGTTGATTATTTTTCCGGTGCTATTGAGAATGGTGAAATAAATGAGTTTATAATAAATATATTGGAAGGCACTCGTCCTGCTTTTGACAATAGAAAATCAAAGTATTTTTCTGTGCAAAATTTTCGTAATCAAATAGCTTTATAAAGTAGAGACTACTTTTTGGTCTTCGCCTGAACAGCGTCGCGTAATAGGCTTGATTTCGATGTGGATAAAGCCGTGGCATTGATGTTCAGGTTAGTTATCATATTAGTATTTTGTTCAATAGATGGCGACAACGCTGGGCTCAAAAATCCCTTCCACTAAAAAGAAATTCTTGTTAACTCTTTTCCATTTGGGACTGTAATAGGAATGTCGATTATTGTACCGGCCTGATGAAAAAAGTCAAAAACAAATAGCCGCTTTTTTTCTGCTCATTTTAAGCTGTGACTGAGGATTGAAGGCTTTAAGGCTAGTTTTTTCATTTTATATGTGGAGGTTATTTATAGCTCTAGAGTTTTTTTATGATCAGATTATCTCCACTTGATGTGGGGCTGGTTTTATGATTTCGTGGTGCGGGCCGAGTAAGCGAACCCCATTACTGAAGTTCGCTCCTCAAGGAACCGTGCTTGA
>JAFEDN010000296.1 GCA_018241585.1 Pseudomonadota bacterium
CCTCTAGCGCCATATCAATTTGATGGGCTACTTGATAGTGCTTTCTCTTTCTGGCATCTTCAGCCGCCGCTTTTCCTACCTTCTCAATTGCACCCCAATCTCTACGCGAAATCGCATCCATTATTTCTAAAAATCGTCCCAAAGATAACATAAAATTACCTTTTTCTATAAAAAACTACCTAAGACGCTGATATTAATGAAAAATAATTTCATCCAAGAAATGATACTATTTTATGGCTTTGGATACAAGTTGTTTTCTAAGATTTTTTGGCGGCTATATTGCGGCTGACTTTAAAGACCTGAGTGCTTTAATGCAAACCGTAATAACCTCATGATAACTATAAATATAAATAAAAATGAATTACTTAAGTCCTTTAACGCTAAATTTGTTGAAATTCTATCCATAAAATTAGCCACGTTGACCATGAAGCGTACCAAACCATTCCTGAGCACCAACCAGCCCCCATCAAGCCCAATTTCGGATTAAATACGCGAGCCTGACGGCTGGCTTTCAAAGCTCAGTTCTGTGATAAAATTATCATTTATGTCATTGAGCGGAGGGAGAACACTATGATTACCGGCATAAACCATATCACCTTAGCTGTCACAGATATTGAAAAATCCTTTCAATTCTACCGAGATATATTGGGTCTCAAGCCTTTATGCCGATGGGACAAAGGCGCTTATTTTCTTGTCGGCGATTTTTGGTTTTGCCTCAATGTCGATGATAAGCGTGAACCAAACCCGTGCTACACTCACTATGCGTTTTCGGTATCCCAAACTGATTTTGATACAATGAGCCGTCGAATTACACAATCCGGCACAACCGTTTTCAAAGACAATACTTCACCCGGCGATTCATTATACTTTTTAGATCCCGATCGACATAAGCTCGAGATCCATGCCAGTAATTGGCAAGAACGTGTCTCAGCCAAAAAAGCCAGTCCCGGTGCATGGAAAAATATTGAATGGTTCTCATAAAAGGGTATTACTCAAAATATTCATTATAATATTATTGAGTATCCCAATGGAGGTGATTTATGAAAGCACTGATCTACCTAGGACCCGGAAAGAAGGCTGTGGAAAACCGTCCGCTTCCCGACATTAAAGAATCCACTGACGCGATTGTTAAAATCATTAAAACGACAATTTGCGGTACTGATCTGCATATTCTCAAAGGCGATGTAGCCACTTGCGCGCCAGGTCGCATTTTAGGACACGAAGGCATTGGCATGATTGATAAAATAGGTTCCAGCATTACCGGTTTTCAGGTAGGCGATAAAGTTCTGATTTCTTGTATTAGTAGTTGCGGAAAGTGCAAATTCTGCCGGAAAGGAATGTATTCTCATTGCAGCACCGGTGGCTGGATCCTCGGTAATAGTATTGACGGTACTCAAGCAGAATACGTTCGCATACCGCACGCCGATACGAGTCTCTATAAAATTCCCCAAGGTATTGATGAAGAAGCTGTGGTGATGTTAAGTGATATTTTTCCTACGGGATTCGAATGCGGCGTCTTAAATGGAAAAATCGAGCCCGGTAATACGATTGCCATTATTGGCGCAGGCCCTATCGGCTTAGCAACGATGCTCACAGCACAGTTTTATTCCCCTGCTGAAATAATTATGGTTGATGTTGATGATAATCGATTGGAAAAAGCTAAACAATTAGGCGCAACTACCATCATTAATAATTCAGATGGGAAAGCGGTTGAAAAAATTATGAAAATAACGGATAGTCAAGGCGTGGATACTGCTATTGAAGCGGTAGGTGTCCCGGCTACTTTTATTCTTTGTGAAGATATCGTAGCTCCCGGCGGTATCATTGCTAACAGTGGGGTTCACGGCGTTAAGGTAGATTTACATTTAGAAAAACTGTGGTCACAAAATATTTCCATAACCACTCGCTTGGTGGATACGGTGACAACTTCTATGCTTTTAAAAACAATTCGCTCTAAAAAAATTAATCCAAAAAAACTCATCACTCATCGTTTTAAATTTAATGAAATACTAAAAGCATACGAAACTTTCGCTAATGCAGCACAACGCAAGCGCTCAAAGTTATTATTGAAATCAACAGCTAAATTTTATTTTAGATTAATTCAAGTTGTTCCATGATTTTTCCTCCTACGTAAATT
>JAFEDN010000297.1 GCA_018241585.1 Pseudomonadota bacterium
TACAAGCGCAAGCGATTTTAGATTTACGTTTGAATCGTTTAACCGGGTTGGAACAGGAAAAAATTCGTGAAGAGTATCAGCAAATTATCCTATCTATTCAGGCGCTAATCAAGATTTTGTCTGAGCCGGATGAATTGCATCGCATTATCCGGGAAGAATTAGCTGAATTAAAAGACCAGTTTGGTGATGCCCGCCGCACGGTCATTTTAGATAATCACGAAGATTTTAATCATGAGGATTTAATCGAAGAGCAAGACATGGTAGTGACTTTGTCGCAAGAAGGGTATATCAAATCTCAGTCTTTAGATAGTTATGAGGCTCAACATCGAGGCGGCCGCGGTAAAGCTGCCACCCTAATGAAAGAACAAGATTTTATCAAGAACATGTTGGTGGCCAATTCTCATGACACCATCTTATGTTTTTCTACCCAAGGAAAAGTTTATTGGTTGAAGGTATATGAAGTGCCGGAAAGCAGCCGCACTTCGCGTGGCCGACCTATGGTGAATTTATTACCTCTGGCTAAAGACGAACAAATATCCGCTATCTTACCGGTTAAGCAATTCCAAGAAAACCATTATGTTTTTATGGCTACCCAGCAAGGCTTAGTTAAAAAAGTGCAACTAAGCGATTTTGCTAAAGTCCGTACCAATGGCAAAATTGCTTTGGACCTCAATGAGGGAGATTTTTTAATTGGCGCCGGAATCACTAATGGACAACAAGAAATCATGTTGGTGAGCGATGAAGGTAAGGCGATTCGCTTTCCCGAATCTGCGGTTCGGCCTATGGGGAGAGCAGCTCGGGGTGTCATGGGCATGAGATTAGGCGCTGGACAAAAAGTCATGACTTTGTTGATAGTCGATGAACAATGCACCTTATTGACTGCGACCAGTAACGGTTATGGGCAACGAACCTCATTATCTGATTACCGCGCAATCGGCAGAGGTGGCCAGGGAGTAAGAGCTATTCAGGTAAATGAACGCAACGGTAAGGTGGTTGCTGCTACTCAAGTTTATGATGATGATGAAGTACTATTAATCAGCGATCAAGGCACATTGGTGCGAATTCGTGTTTCCGAAGTTTCGGTAATAGGCCGTAACACCCAAGGCGTTAGATTAATTCAATTAGCTTCAGGTGAACAATTAGTTGGCATTGAATCGGTTCGAGGTGTAAAAAACGAGTCACCAGATGATTTATAATTTTAACCCAGGTCCTGCTATGCTTCCTCCGGAAGTTTTGCGTCAAGCTCACGAAGAGTTTTTAGATTGGCGCGGGTTAGGCGCTTCGGTCATGGAGATTTCACATCGTGGTCCAGATTTTGCAGCTTTAATTGCTGAAATAGAGCAAGATCTACGAGACCTTTTAAAACTACCTGACCATTACCGCGTGCTTTTTTTATCAGGCGGAGCCCGGGCGCAATTTGCTGCGGTACCGCTTAATTTGGCTCAAGCTAATGCTCACGCGGGTTATGTGGTAACCGGCATATGGGGTAAAATAGCCAGCGAAGAAGCTCGGCGTTATTCTCAGGTATGTTTAATTGCCAGCAATGAATCCACAGGGTACACCACTATCCCCGAGATTGAACAATGGTCTGATTTTTCAGAGTGTTGTTATCTCCATTACACAGAAAATGAAACTGTCCATGGAGTTGAATTTCCTTTTGTGCCGGACTCGGGTCAAATTCCTTTAATTTGTGATATGAGTTCCAGCATTTTATCTCGGCCTCTGGATGTCTCTAAGTTTGCATTAATTTATGCAGGCGCTCAAAAAAACTTAGGGATCGCCGGCATAACTTTAGTTATTGTGCGGGATGATTTGATAGCTCGTGCAGCTCAACCGATTACGCCTTCAGTATTAAATTATGCAATTCAGGTGAAAAGTAATTCAATGTATAACACACCAGCCACTTTTGCCTGGTATATTAGCGGCTTAGTATTTAAATGGCTGAAAAAACAAGGCGGTCCATTAGCCATGGGTGAACGTAATCAACGAAAAGCTCAAAAATTATATCAATACATCGATCAAAGTGATTTTTATAAGAATTCAGTGGATAAGTCCTTTCGTTCCAGAATGAATGTCATTTTTAATTTACACGACGGCAAGCTAACCGATCTTTTTTTGAAAAAGGCACGTCAAG
>JAFEDN010000298.1 GCA_018241585.1 Pseudomonadota bacterium
TCAGTATGGAAGCATTAGCTAAACTGGTGCAACAAGGTAAAATTCGCCATATTGGTTTATCAGAAGTTAAATCCGATACTATTCGACGCGCCAATGCGGTGCATCAATTGACTGCTATCCAAAATGAATATTCTTTATGGACACGCGATCCAGAACGAGATGTTCTAAAAACTTGTCGCGAATTAGGCATTGGTTTTGTATCTTATAGTCCACTTGGTAGAGGTTTTCTCAGTGGTAAACTTACCGATCCCAACGCATTAGCTGATAATGATTTTAGAAAAATGTTCCCACGTTTTCAGGGTGAAAATTTTATCCAAAATAATAAAATAGTGACGGCGCTTATAACAATGACCAAACAAAAACAATGTACACTAGCACAACTAGCTTTGGCATGGGTATTGGCTCAAGGTAATGATATTGTACCGATTCCCGGTACACGCCGTATTCCATATTTAGAGGAAAATATTGCTGCAATAAATATAAAACTGACTGCGGAAGACTTGCAGGAAATTGAAAAGATTGCACCATTAGGCGCCGCTGCAGGCACACGTTATACACCGGAAATGATGCAACTTTATGGTATAGATGATTTTAAAAGTTTATGAGGTAGATTATGGTCGTGGTGTATACTAAGCATTTTTTGAATGAAAAGGGCATATTATTTTTTCCACAATGATTTGAAAATATTGCTTCTGTTCTCCGTAAGCAGAACGGCTTTATTTCCATTAAATATCGACAAGACAGAAAAGATGCTTCATGATGATTCTTTTCTTAGAGTTTGAAGACGAAGAGCAATTAACCGTATCGTGTCCGCCGGATTGTAGGAGTCTGCTCAACACCCAAATTTATTGAAGATGAGAATTGGCCAGGAGTAGCAAAGCCAGGTTTTAAATCGGGATGGGTAAAAGCATTGCAGGACATTAGCTTTGATGATTTTTTAAAAGCCTATTTTGATAGTGAGTTTGCAGCGTTTGATCAAAAACCTTCCGCTTATTATGAACTGATCGCTTTACTAGACCGAGAGCCTCATCCTAATCTGGAAGTTTTGCTTAAAGGGCTGGATATTTGTGATAAGACAGATTTAAGAAATGAGTTTTCATCATTGCAATGTGCAGTAGATTTAATTGAAGGTCAGCAAGATAATAATGTTCCAGTACAGGCATTTGAAAAAATTAAAACTTTAAATTCATCTGCTAATATTCATACCGTCCCCAATGCGCAACATATGCCTTTTTGGACAGATCAAAACTTTCTTGGGTTGGTGTATCGGACCCAGAACGTAACCGGCCTTGCGGTCTTGCCCAATCGAATTTTTGTAAGTTAGAGAACGTTTTTCGACTAATTTGGAGCCGAAGATATCAAAAAAAGCTTGCAGCCATTGATTTTTATAAACATAGGAAAATTTTTATCCTTGATTCCGGCAAATTTCCGGGAGCCGGTTTTTTAAGCATCTAAATAAGTTTTTGATATTTGATAGCGTATATGCTATCATTTTGTAATGGAAAAAGTTTTAGTTATTGATACTTCCACATTTGTATCAGCTTTGATTGGTGAGATGGGAGCAAGCCGAGAAGTATTACGGCGTTGCCTCAATGGAAGCTATCGACCTTTAATGGGAACGCCGCTTTTCCATGAATACGAATCAGTATTGGGGCGTGAAAAATTGTTTAAAAATTGCCCTCTCTCTGCTAGTGAGCGAGAAAATTTACTGAATGCTTTTATAGCTGTTTGCCGCTGGATCCATGTTTATTATCTTTGGCGGCCTAATTTAAGAGATGAAGAGGATAACCATGTTTTAGAATTGGCGATTGCTGGTAATGCAACAGCAATTATTACGAAGAATGTTAAAGATTTTAAAAGCGGCCAGTTACTTTTCCCAGGAATTAATATATTGAAACCAGAATAATTATTAAAGGAGGATACCTAAAATGTCTACCTTAACGATCAGATTACCTGATGACAAGCATGAACGGCTTAAACTGCTAGCCGAGCAACGGCATATCAGTATTAATAAATTAATGGAAGAAATTTCCACAATAGTCCTGGCTGAATTTGACGCAGAAATGCGATTTCGTGCCCGTGCTGCTAAAGGTTCTCCAAAAGAAGGGTTAAAATTGTTAAAGCAATTGGGTG
>JAFEDN010000299.1 GCA_018241585.1 Pseudomonadota bacterium
TAATGAAGGGAAAGGTCGCTCCGCTCTCCTCTCCCTTGCGATCCCTCATCGGGAGGAGTGTCTTTTAACTATTTTTTCAGACACTTATAATTCAGTGGCAATGACTGATTCCTGACCCGAACGGATTGTAAGGGAGAGTTCCGGCTTTGCCGGATTGCTGTTGGTTAGGATAGCCGCTACAATAAAGAATATGTCTACACTTACAAAATTATCATCTTGGCAAAAGCTGTGTGCACATTACCGTGCTATTGGTGAGAAATCAATGGATAGTTGGTTTGCGGAAGACCCGCAACGTTTCAAAAATTTCTCATTGGAAACCGCAGGAATTTTTTTAGATTATTCCAAGAACCGGATTTCATCCGAGACCATGCAATTGCTTTTAGAGCTAGCTGGTCAGCAACAGCTTCAGCAACGAATTGATGATCTGCTCAGCGGCAAAATTGTCAATCACAGTGAGCATAGGCCGGCCTTGCATTCAGCCTTGCGCAATTCTGGTTCTGATCCGATCCTGGTTGACGGTGTCGATGTCATGCCGGCAGTTCGTCAAACCCTAAATAAAGTCTACGAGTTAGCAACTGCCGTTCGCTCTAGGCAGTATTTAGGCTTCAGCGGCCGGCCTATCGAGACTATTTTGCACTTTGGTATCGGAGGTTCGGATTTAGGGACTTTGATGGCGTTTGAAGCATTAGCAGAATATCGAGAAACCAGTTTGCGCTACCATTTTTTTTCGCATCAAGACCCCTTATATGTTCAAAAAATGCTGGCCGGCTATGACCCAGCCACCACGCTGATCATTATCGCTTCTAAATCTTTCACTACCACAGAAACCTTGGTCAATGCCGAGGTTGCTAGAAAATGGTTGATCGCGGTTGCACCGAATGAGCAAGCCGCCTTGAAACAAATGTTTGCTGTCACCGCCCAAATTAACAAAGCATTGCAATATGGGTTGCCTGAATCACAGATTCTGCCCATTTGGGATTGGGTAGGTGGACGCTATTCGGTTTGGTCAGCCATGAGCTTTGTGGTAGTGATTGCCATTGGCCCGGAACGATTTAGTGAATTCCTTGCCGGCGCAGAGTCCATGGATCATCACTTTAAGCAAGCCCCATTAAAAGCCAATATGCCGGCCATTTTAGGATTGTTGGACGTCTGGTATAACAATCTTTTCTGCAGTGCGAGCCGCGCCATTATCCCTTATGCCAGACAACTTAAATTTCTGCCGGATCATTTACAACAAGTTTACATGGAAAGTTTGGGAAAAAGAGTGAATCAAACCGGTCAAACCATTGATTGTGAAACCGGATACGTCATATGGGGGGGAACCGGAACTAATACTCAGCATAGTTTCCACCAGTTGCTGCTGCAAGGTACTCGTTGGATTCCGATCGATTTCATATTAGTTATGGAAAATTTACCATTGGTGGCTAATGGGTTAGCACAAAGCCAAGTGCTGATGACCGGTTACACACCTGCTGAAAATTCAGAAGGTTTATCGTCCCAGCAAACCATTTCAGGCAATCGGCCTAGCCATACGTTTTTATTAGATAATATCACTCCTTATTCGCTCGGAACTTTATTAGCGACGTATGAACACCGAATCTTCGTTAACAGTGTGATCTGGGACATAAATGCTTTTGATCAATGGGGAGTGGAGCGGGGCAAAATCCTGGCCAAACAAATATTGTCCGATATCACTCAAGGGCCCAATGTCATGCATTCCTACGATAATTCAACAGCGGGCTTGCTAAGCTGTGTTAAAGAAAAAATGAAGAGGATTTAAGAGCATGAATTTAATTAAAACTGCAGTTTTTCCTGTAGCGGGTTTGGGTACACGATTTTTACCTGTAACCAAAACAGGTCCGAAAGAAATGTTACCTATTGTCGATAAGCCGCTAGTCCAGTATGTCGTTGAAGAAGCTTTAGCGGCGGGCATTGAGCAACTGATATTTGTCACCAATAATAGTAAATACGCCATTGAAGATTATTTTGATCGGCAACATGAATACGAGCGCCGCTTGGAACAACAAGGAAAATTGGTTGAATTAGAAATGGTACGCAATATCGTCCCTTCTTACGCCAGCGTGGTATATATACGTCAATCCAATCCTGCTGGCCTTGGTGACGCGGTGT
>JAFEDN010000029.1 GCA_018241585.1 Pseudomonadota bacterium
TCTGTTGCGGTTTCATGAGACTCTC
Source organism: Pseudomonadota bacterium (assembly GCA_018241585.1). Lineage (GTDB taxonomy): Bacteria > Pseudomonadota > Gammaproteobacteria > Coxiellales > Coxiellaceae > JAFEDN01. Next base: position 26 of record JAFEDN010000029.1, read on the forward strand.
CATGATGATTGTTTTTTTATGCGTTCGTGGACTCAGTCATTATCCTTAAACACATTTTACTGAGCAAGCAAAAGCAAAATAATCCTTGAAAAGGAGGTACCATATGTTCAAGAAGGACTCTACCCACTAGCTTCTACCTGTTATCTATTCGTGATAACTTATTTTCAAGTGGATCAGTACTCATGACTGGCGCGATCTACCGTCAAGCAAAAATTTTCTAATTAGTTTTTAAGTAAAAAGAAGCTCAAGATCATCAGAAAGATGCCGGCGCCAGTTGGACAGTATAACTTGTTAAATCTGAGACTTTGTTAATTGTTCCTTGTTGTTTTAAAAACAGAGCAAAATTATCATATTTAGATCGGTCCAGCGCCCAGGCATTTGGAGAAAAATAGGGCGCCGAAGCAAACCAAATTTTTTTATTGACCGGGTTATTCAATTCAGGGTGTTGTTTAATAACACCTTGCCACGCCAGCTCTGGATTTTGCTTGAGATACTCAATTCCTTGCTGCAACGCCGTTAAAAATTGAACTAATCGAGGATCATGCGCCTGGTGTTTATTCGCAACGAAAATTAATTCATCATAAGTTGGGAAACCATTAGCTTCTGGCAAAAAGATTTGCGAATCAAAGCCAGAAAACTTTAATTGAATAGGTTCGACATTGCGCATTCCTCCAGCAAAAGCGGCAAGTCGTTTAGATAATAAACCTTGCACTAAGTCAAAACGGACATTAATAAATTGAATATCGGATAAACTCATTCCATGCTTCTGTAGCATAGTCTGCATCATTGCCTGATCAATCCCTCCCAAACTGTACCCTACTTTCTTATTCTTTAGGTCTTGAAAGCTGCTGATACCCTGTTGTTTAGACGCTACCACACAAGATAAAGGAGAATCCACTAATGAACCAAATCTAATTAAAGGCAAACCTTGATCTATCTGAATTAGCAACTGGGGTTGATAGGTGATCGCAACATCCGCCTTGCCGGCCGCCACTAATTTGGGTCCGTCAGCAGGATCAGAAGGTTGAATTAAGCGGACATCCAAACCTTGTTTTTTAAAAAAACCTTGTTGTTCAGCAACTAACAAAGGCGCATGATCTGGATTTATTACCCAATCTAAAACCACTATTAATGGTTTAGTGTTAGAGGGTGTTTGCGCCAAAACCTGAACAGTAGTGAATACAAAGCAGAAGAAAACCAATTTTAGAAAATAAGTTTTTAGGTTACTCAACATCATTGCTCCAAAAAATAATTTTTTTAAAAAAAAGATCGACAGTAAAATATAACAATAGGGTTAATATTATCAGTATTATTAAAGTGGAAAACAACAAATCGATTTGCATTCTCGCATTAGCGTTGATCATTAAAAAACCTAAACCCTGACTGGAACCAACCCACTCGCCAATGATTGCACCCATCGGAGCGAAGGTAGCTGCTACTCTTAATCCACTGCCTAAAGCAGGCAAAGCAGCAGGAATTTTGATGCTCCAGATAAGCCGCCAAGGAGAAGCTCCCATGACTTGAGCTAAATCCAACCAATCTTTTGGTGTCCTTCTTAATCCATCATAAAACGAACTGGCTACCGGAAAGAAAATCATGATCGTGGTGACAACCACTTTCGAAACCGAGCCGTATCCAAACCAAATTACCAGCAAAGGCGCGATTGCGAAGATCGGTAAAGCCTGACTAATAATCAACAAAGGTAAAATCCACGGGCGAGACCAATCGAAGTAGCTTAAAGCAATAGCAGTGCAGACTCCAGCTATACTACCGATCAATAGTCCTACTATAATCTCGAACAAGGTGGGCCAAAGATTGTTTAAAATGAGATTTTTATTGATGAATAAACTATCAATTACCTTATAAGGCCCCGGAAGAATATAAAAGGGCAAGTGACCAACATAGACAATCATTTGCCAAGCAAGTAATAAAAACAAAATGACTAAAACCGGTCGCAATAGTTTCATAAATTATTAAAGAAGCAATTCTCACTAAACTATAACACACATTAATACCGATGAGGGATCACAAGGGAGAGAAGAGCGGAGCGACCTTCCATTGATTCAACAGTTCCGGCTTGGCCAAAACTCTGGATCAACACCAGGAAATTTCCGCGCAGAACCTGAATTGCTGGATAAAAGATTTAACAATTCCGCTTGGGCTTTTAATAATTGGGTATCAGCTAATTGCCTCGGTAAAGCAGATTCAGGCATGCGATATTCTAGCAATTGCGCAGGTTGCCCTAACAAGATATAAATCCGATCCGAAATTCGTAATGCTTCCAAAGGGTCGTGAGTTACCATTAATACCGTTTTAGCTCTTAACCACTTAACTGCTAAATCTTGAATATTCAATCTTGTAATGCTATCTAGGGCTGAAAAAGGTTCATCCATTAACACAAATGGTTTTTGATCCAGCAGAGTTCGAATCAAAGAAACCCGTTGCCGCATGCCACCTGAAAGGATTTGAATTTTCGATGTTTCCAAACCTTTTAAACCGGCTTGCCGTAGTAAATCTGTTGCTTGATTTAGTTGCTCTAAACCTATCGCTTGCCCTCTCATTCTGTAACCCAACAAACAATTTTCCAATACCGTTAACCACGGCATCAACAAATCCTGTTGCGCCATATAGGAAATTCGCCCTGTTATAGGGTCGCCGTCTGAAGCAAAGATATTTTTTGAAGTCATCTTATTTTCAACCCCGGTGGGTAAACCCGCAATTGATTTCAATAAGGTGCTTTTTCCTATTCCACTCGCACCTAATAGTACGGTCCATTTCCCCTCCGGCAAAACCATATTAAATTGATCAAATAACAGCTTATTCTGGTATCGCAGAGTTAAATTTTGGATAACAATATCCGTTGATTTATTCGGGATAGAATGGGTCATTTAAGCACTGATCTAAAGAATAGATACATTTTTTTGGAAATATAGAACTCTCTAGCCCTGTTTGACGAGCGGCATTAAGTATCGCTATTTCCTCAGCGATATGTTCAACATCAATTTCCTTAAACTTTCCTTGTCGCAGAAGCTTCGAGGTCTGTACCGCCCATGCATAAAAATCATGATTATAAAGTGATGAATTATTCATTTCAATGCCCGCCTCTCTATGAATCACACATTTTAATTGTATTTTTCATTTAAAGAAAGTGCTGAGCTTTGCATGGCTTTTAAGATCAAAATCTGGTATAATTCCAACCCCATGGATAAAACTTCAATTACAGAAAATATCTACGATTCCTCCAGTATTCAAGTGCTTCGGGGCCTAGACGCCGTACGCAAGCGTCCTGGCATGTACATTGGAGATACCGACGATGGCTCAGGTCTGCACCACATGGTTTTTGAAGTGGTTGATAACTCGATCGATGAAGCATTAGCCGGCCATTGCACCAAAATTACGGTCACCATTCACGATGATGGTTCTGTTTCAGTACGAGATAATGGCCGAGGCATTCCCACCGACATCCACCAAGAAGAAGGCCGCTCAGCAGCAGAAGTCATCATGACCGTGCTCCATGCCGGAGGTAAATTCGATAAAAAATCTTATAAAGTAGCCGGAGGCTTGCATGGTGTCGGCGTTTCCGTGGTAAACGCTTTATCCGAAGACTTACATCTTAAAATCTATCAGCATGGCAAAGTCCACGAACAACATTACAAAAATGGCGAACCTCAAGCACCATTAAAGATAACTGGTCCAACTCATGAATCAGGCACGGAAGTTCGGTTCAAACCTAGCCCTTTAATTTTTACCAATACTGAATTTCAATATGACATTCTGACTAAACGGTTACGTGAATTATCTTTTTTAAATTCCGGTGTAAAAATAGAATTATTGGAAGAGTCTTCAGGAAAAGCCGACACTTTTGAATATGAAGGAGGCATCAAAGCTTTTGTTCAACACCTCAACAAAAATAAAACCCCTATCCACTCGGATGTCTTTTATTTTAGTCAAGAAAAAGACGATATGGTCGTTGAACTGGCAATGCAATGGAATGATGGTTTTCAAGAAACCATGTTTTGTTTTACCAACAATATCCCTCAAAAAGATGGTGGCACCCATCTTGCCGGCTTAAGAGGGGCCTTGACCAGAACTTTAAACGCCTATATCGAACAAGAAAGCATCGCCAAAAAAGAGAAAATTCCCACTACTGGAGATGACGCCAGAGAAGGATTAACTGCGGTTTTATCAGTCAAAGTACCGGACCCTAAATTCTCATCACAAACCAAAGATAAATTAGTTTCTTCGGAAGTCAAACCATTAGTGGAATCCTGCGTAGCCAACAAATTACACGAATTTTTAATTGAAAATCCTCAGCAAGCTAAAATAATCGTCATGAAAATGCTGGAAGCCGCGCGCGCCAGAGAAGCAGCTCGCAAAGCAAGAGACATGACTAGACGAAAAAATGTCTTAGATATTGCCGGCTTGCCAGGAAAGTTGGCCGATTGTCAGGAAAAAGACCCTTCCTTATGTGAGTTGTTCTTAGTAGAAGGTGACTCGGCAGGCGGTTCCGCTAAACAAGCTCGGGATCGCCGTTATCAAGCTATTTTGCCATTAAAGGGTAAGATACTGAATGTCGAGAAAGCACGTTTTGATAAGATGTTGGCCTCCGCAGAAGTGGGGACATTAATCACCGCCATGGGTTGTGGTATCGGCCGTGAAGAATATAATCCAGACAAACTCCGTTATCATCGTATTATCATCATGACTGACGCGGACGTAGACGGCTCTCACATCCGTACTTTGTTACTGACTTTCTTTTATCGGCAAATGCAGGAATTAATCGAGCGAGGTCATATTTATATTGCCCAACCGCCTTTATATAAAGTAAAACGCGGCAAACAAGAACAATATTTAAAAGATGATGAAGCTTTCGACAATTATTTATTACAAATTGCTTTGGATGAAGCCAAGCTGTATCCTCATGCTCAGGCCCCGGCAATCAATAGCACAGCCTTGGAAAAATTGGCACATCATTACCGGAAAGCATTAAATAGCCAACAACGATTGGCGCGTTATCTACCGATTCAAGTATTGCAAGCGATGTTGACGATTGACCCGATAACAGTTGAGCATTTAAAAGATAGCCACGAAATACAAAAATGGCTGGATATGCTATTTAATGAGATTCAACATCAGGGCTGCCCCGCGGGTCTCAGTTACTTGATAAACATTGAAGTTGATAATGAAAAGCAGCTATTCTATCCAAAAATTACTCTGAAAAACCACGGCTTTGGCAGAGATTTCATCATAAAACCGGAAGTGCTTAATTCCAACGATTATAAATCCATTATACAGTCTCAAAGAGAAATCAAAAATCTCTTAGAAAAAGACGCCTACATTGAAAGGGGTGAAAAACGCCTTGCTATATCCCGGTTCGGCGAAGCCTATTCATGGTTAATGGATGAAGCTAAGAAAGGTTTGGTCATTTCCCGTTACAAAGGCTTAGGCGAAATGAACCCTGAGCAGTTATGGGACACCACCATGGACCCGCAAGCTAGGCGCTTACTCAAAGTGAACATTCAAGACGCTGTGGCGGCAGATGAAATATTTACTACGCTAATGGGTGATCAAGTAGACCCTCGAAGACAATTTATTGAAGATAACGCCTTAAGCGCTGAAAATATTGACGTTTGATATGAACACAGCAATTCTCTCTAAAAAAACAATCTTAGTGGGAGTGGTAATGGGCTCCCAAAGTGATTGGCAAATTTTAAAATACACTGCCCAAACATTGGAAACGTTAAAAATAGCCCACGAAGCAGAAATCGTTTCAGCGCATCGCACACCCGATAAATTATTTCAATATGCCGAACAAGCACAATCTCGCGGCCTGGAAGTAATCATTGCCGGTGCTGGCGGTGCTGCTCATTTACCCGGGATGTTAGCCGCCAAAACTCTGCTACCTATCTTAGGAGTGCCGGTCACTACCCCACTATTAAATGGTCTCGACTCTTTATTATCTATTGTACAAATGCCCGCAGGCATCCCCGTTGGGACATTAGCGATCGGCAAATCCGGCGCTATCAATGCCGCTTTGCTAGCCGCGGCCATATTAGCCAACAAATACGATTTTATCCAAAAAACGCTTCAGCAATACCGGGAACAACAAACTCAGAAAGTTCTCCAATGCCCGCAGCCCATCGAAACTGGAACAGAGCCGTGTCTATGAAGATAGGCATTCTGGGAGGAGGACAATTAGCCAGAATGTTAGCCTTAGCAGCTTACCCTTTAGGAATACGCACTTTATGTATTGATCCCCAACCTGAAGCCTGTGCAAAGGATGTTACTTCAGTTAAAAACGCCTCATTTGAAGATAAGAATGCAATACTAGCTTTTTTATCTGAAGTAGATATCGTTACCTATGAAACCGAAAATATTCCTTTAAAGTGTGCAGAGTGGGTGCAAAATTCACATCCACTTTATCCGTCTGTAGAAGTTCTCGAAATTGCACAAGATCGTTTACATGAGAAAAAATTTTTCAAGTCGCTTGCTATTCCCACCACCCCATTTTGTAATGTAGAAAACTCAACACAATTGAGAGCAGCGGCGACAGCAATGAATTTTCCGTTAGTGCTTAAAACTCGCAGGATGGGGTATGACGGAAAGGGACAAGCCATTATCCGCGAAGCGGCTGATATCGAATCGGCCTGGAGTAAGCTCTCGGCAAAAAATCAAAGCGCATCTCTCATTTTAGAAAAATTTATTGATTTTCAATTTGAGCTTTCGCTAATTGGAGTACGCAATTCCTTGGGAGAGATCCAATACTACCCACTGACTCAAAACTACCATCAGCAAGGGATTCTCCGCTGGTCTGAAGCTCCTTTAAAAAATGACAGCTTATTACAGCAAGCCAAATCCTACCTGGATCGGATTTTAAATCAGCTTAATTATATTGGCGTACTAACCATAGAATTTTTCTATGACGGCCAACAATTGATTGCCAATGAAATGGCGCCTCGGGTACACAATTCAGGACATTGGACTATTGAAGGCGCTCAAACCAGTCAATTTGAAAACCATATCAGGGCTGTTATTCAATGGCCACTCGGAAGCACCAAAACAATCGGCAACAGTTTTATGTTAAATTGTATTGGCCAATTACCCTCTTCGGTTGAAAATTTATTATCAGTTTCTGGGGTGCATTATCATAACTATGGAAAAGCTCCCAGAGCAAGCCGCAAACTAGGTCATATCACTTTAAATGAAACTGATCCGGTTCTGTATGCAGCGAATAAACAAAATTTAATAAAATCTTTCTAAACATTACCGTCATTGCGAGCGTCAGCGAAGTAACCCAGTAGGAAGCCTTGTTCAAAGTGCAAACCGGGTTGCTGTGAGATGCCACCTCTTCGTTTCACTCTGAGTTTGAGCCTAAGTCTGGGACGGAATGACGAAATTTTGTAGAGCGAATTCCCAGCTATGCTCCTCGCAATGACAACCATCCATGGTTGCTTGGGATATCACTTTCCCTGAATTTTAAAATCAACTTCAATATTATTTCTAGTAGCATGAGAATAAGGACAAATTTTTTCATGGGCTTCTTTAACGATTGCAGCCAAATCAGCTTGAGATAAATTTTTATCTTCAATCTGCATTTGAACAGCCAATGCAAATCCGCCAGCATCACGTTTGCCAATGGATACACGACAGGTTACTTTTGATTGCGAGGCATCCAATTTACGTTGTTTAGCAACAAAATCCATTGCCCCACCAAAACAAGCGGCATAACCTGCAGCAAAAAGATGCTCCGGCGTAGCTGTATCTTTTTTTCCAGGCCCACCCATTTCCTTTGGAACAGACAAATCCACTTTTACTATACCGTCACTACTTTCACTATGGCCATTACGTCCACCAATGGCTGAAGCCGATGCAGTAAAAAGAGCTTTAATTTTATCCATAAATCTACTCCTAAAAACGTTATTAAAAACTAGATAATAGACTAAAAAATTTATGGAAGTCTATAGCTAATTCCTGCCAACTTATATCTTATAGAATAGCGCCGGGGATACGAAAGAACCGCTTAACGCAAAGGTGTTAGTTACGCTGAATAAAGCACCTCTTAAGGAAGAATTTGACATTTTACTAGGTGAAGTAAACCATCGATCACAGATACCGCTCGGTTTATTATCAACACCTGCTACTTTTCCAGTGCTAAGAAAGTGGGTTATTGCAGGTACTTTTTTAGAAGTAGCATTATCAAGTATCGACCTTGCTAAAATTAGAGCTCGTTCATGACCATGCCTGCCTGTCCAACTGAACCATCGAGGAGTAGCTAAATAAAGACATAAAACTTTAAAAAGTTCATTATGGAGTGGAAAAGTATTGGCATTCCTTAATCCGGATGCGGCAAGCCCTAACCACTGATTATATTCACCTACTTTTGGTAATTGTTTCATAATATTTTTTCCCGCTCTATGTTAGTATTTTTACAGGTAAACCCATGGATATTTACATTTATACCGCTTAAAAATTAAATTAGTCTTAAGACAGTACCCGCTTACACGAAATTATTTTTTATAGTCATTGCGAGCGCCGGCGAAGCAATCCAGTTCGCACTTCGGATAAGCCCGGGACCGGGTTGTTTCGCTGAGACCCGCAACGATAATCATTTTTTGTCGTGTATATTATTTCGTACTGATGCAGTTTATAAAAATCTCTGTTAAGACTTCAGGAATTGAATAAAATGGACAGTGCCCTGCTTCCACACTATAAATCCCGCAGGGCCAACGCTTTTGCATACTTCGTTGTAATTTAATACTCAAAGAAAAATCCTTGGTACATTCAACATAATATTTCGGTACGGCGCCAAATTTCTCTTTCGTTAAATAAACTCTGCCATAAAAAGGTAACACAGGCTGTTCCTGCAACCGTGATAAGGCTTGTTCGGTAACTTCAAAGCTGCATCCATTATAAAATAATCTATCTAAACCAGCTTTATCTAAACTGATAGATTTTTCTTTTAGGTTATAAACCATGTTCTTGCTAATTCCAATGATCGGAGAATGCCTGGCAATATCCACTAACCGTTCATGATTGACTGGTAAAAAGGCGGTTACATAGATCAAACGATCTACCATCATATTTTGCGCGACCTGGCTGATCACCATTCCCGACATACTATGGCCCACCAATACTACCGGCCCCTGCTTTTGAAATTCTTGAACGATCTGGCAAGTATAATTAACATAGGTTTGTAAATTGATTTTATGGAAGGGAATGCCGGCCTGTGAACCATGGCCAGGTAAATCGACTAAACCTACACGGAAACCAGCCTGGTTTAAAAGATCGGCTACTGCTTTCCAGCCGCGGCTAGACTGCCAGCCACCGTGTAAAATGACAAAAGTCCTCTTTTGTTCCAACATATCTTAAATCTACAATATAAAAATGTAATTTACTGCCGAGCTAAATGCCCATTTATCCCTAACGGCATAAATTATATCGGAGCCTCGCGGAACTGAGCAACATCATCCTACCCAAAGCCGCTGAAAAAACTCCAAACCTAACCTTTTCGCAACCTTTTATACTATTTTAACTGAGCATGGATTTTTTAAGCAAAAAGTTTATTTTTATAAATATTGAATTTAAAAATACCCAGCATATATAATGGATTCAACATCGGTCAACAAGGATAATTTATGTCCATGTATCTTAACATTCCAGGGATAGCAGGCTCCACGACTGCGCAAGGATATCAGCAATGGATACCCATCTGCGCTATCAATTGGGGGCTGGACCGGCCCATCAACACCATTCCCGGAAAAACCGGCGACCGTATCCGTTCCAGTGCGATAGGTTATGAAATAGAAATCATTAAAGACCTAGATCAATCTTCGCCTTCGCTATTTGGACAAGTTTGCGGCGGAAAGGCAATTCCGGAAGTGCAAATTCACATTTGTTATTTCGGCAATGATGGGCCACTGCCTTATTTACAATACAGGTTGAGTAATGTTTTAGTAAGTGAATATTATTCTTATTTAGACGAAGATAATCATCAAGAATTGATCGCACTTAATTATACCGAATGTGCAATCAGTCACATCCAGTATGATTCGCAACATCAACCTGTAACTAGTTGTCGAATAAGTAAAGAGATCGGCTGTTGCCCTAGTCCCGCCACATACTTTCGACGTCAGATTCAAAAAAGAACTGAAGAAGGATTTAATCTTTTTGTCGCCACCGTCTTTGGAGAAATGGCTGGGGTAAATCATTCCCGGGAAGTCGCTTGGCAAGCTGTCGGTTCTGTTATCTTAAATAGAGTAGCTACCGGAATATGGTGGCGATATCAAACTCCAGAAGCCGTCATTAAACATACTGGTTTTGATGCTTATCTTAATCCTTACAAAATTAACAACTGGAATAAAAGAGATTTTTTTACAACATCACCCGTTAAAGGTCATGAACAATTCGTTAAAGCCTGGGCTTTTTTACATAAACAACATATTAATCATCATCCAGGATTGTCTCGAAATGAATCTGCTTTATTAAATATAATAGGAAAAGTACTTGCTCCAATATATTTTCAAGGAAAAACTATAACTAAAGCTAATTTTTATTATAGTCCAAGAGGTATGTGTGGTAAAAAACCATCTTTCTTAAGAGGAATAGATAAACCAGAACAATACAAAGAATATCTACCGGGTTTGGACGAAGCGGAAATTACTTTGTATTTCATACCAGCCAAAATCAGTAGATGGGCAGGAGATAAAATAAAGAGAAAAGAGAAATGAAAATTCTTTTATTATTCAATTTGTTGATTATACCGTTATTTACATCATTCTCAGCATTTGCTATTAAATTTTATGGATCAAACGATTATAAAATTTTAAAAATAATAAATAAAGAAAAATCTACTGAAATTTATATACCAAACTACAAACAAAAATACTATTTGCTTTATAAGTCAAACTACCCTTACCAATATCGTGATTCAATAAGTACTGACAATATCGACTCTGATATTATTGTAGTTGGTTTCTTCTGCGGTAAAAATACATTGGATTTAAACTTCTGTATGCGATTTTTTAATCGCAGCACTAGTCAAATGAGCATGATCGTTCCTCATATAATTGATTCTAATGACCAAAAAAAAATCGTTGCCTACCAGGTAAAAAATAAAGACTTAATTGTGGTAACTCCTATTTTTCAAAAATGCCAAAATCCGTTAACTTATAAAATCAAAATTTATCCGGACACAGATTTTGGAGTGAAATCAAAATTTCTAAAAAACGGCGATTTACAGTTAGAATATGTGGACTTAAACAACCACTCAGTCCTTAAAAAAATCCCAATTAATTATAAAAACCTATATAAAAGCTGTGGATTGAAACAATCTTTAAACCAGTAATTAAACTGGCTCAAGCTTAGCAAAACTGGCTACCAACCATTTGGTTCCATCTTGTTCAAACTTCACTTGGACCCGCGTATGCTCGCCTTTGCCTTCTGCAGCAATGATAATGCCGACTCCAAACCGGGAATGTTTGACTCGCTGACCTATATGCAATCCGCCCATAAGCGCAGTCTCCTCGGCCCAAGTGTGAGTAACCGGCCTGCCGATCTGAACCGCCGGCCGAACTGCTTGAACCAAATGAGTTGGGACTTCTCCGATGAAACGAGAAGGAACATTAAATTTTTCCATGCCATGAATATAGCGTGTTTCTGCATAAGAAAAATAAAGTTTATGCATGGCTCTGGTCATGCCCACATAGCACAATCGTCTCTCTTCCTCTAAACCATGCCCCTCCTCCATCGACATTTTGTGGGGGAACAATTCTTCTTCCATCCCTACCATAAAAACGATCGGAAATTCCAATCCCTTGGCGGAGTGCAAAGTCATCAGATGGACGCAATCTGAATTGGCAGGCATTTGGCCTTCACCCGTTTCTAAGGTTACATGAGATAGAAAAGCATCTAATAAAGTGGTGTTTTCTAATTCGTCTGATAATTTGAATTGGCGTGTAGCGGTGAGCAACTCTTCCAAGTTTTCCACTCGAGAAAGTCCTTTTTCCATTTTATCTTTTGCATGATATTCCAACAAACCTGTTTGATAAATAACGGCACTGGTTTTTTCTTCCAGTGTTTGATGTTGACCTTGCTGATCCAAATCATCAATTAACTTGATAAAGGCTTTAAGAGCATTCAATGCCCTAGCGCTGAGAGTAGCATTAGCACAAACTTGTACTGCCGCTTGCCATAAGGAAATCTGTTGATCTCTGCCTATGGTTCGTAATTCATTGAGTGTGGTTTCACCGATGCCGCGAGTCGGTAAGTTAATGACGCGCTCTAAAGCGGCATCATCGTGGCGATTGGCTATCAAACGCAGATAAGATACTGCGTCTTTTATTTCAGCCCGTTCGAAAAATTTCAATCCACCATAAATATGGTAAGCCAACCTTGCTTCAATTAATTGTTCTTCCAAAATTCGCGATTGAGCATTAGAACGGTATAAGATCGCTAAATCCTTTAAATCATAACCTTCACGAACCCATTCTCGAATGGTGCTGACCACGTAGTGAGCTTCATCTCTTTCATTAAATGCTGCATACACCTTGATCGGTCCGCCCTGCTCTCCTTCGGTCCATAAATTTTTACCTAGCCGCTTACTGTTGCGGCTAATTACTGCATTGGCTGCTTCTAAAATGATACCGGTTGAACGATAGTTTTGTTCCAGGCGAATAACTTGAGCACCCGAAAAATCGTTGGGAAAACGTTGAATATTTTCAATTTTGGCGCCTCGCCAACTATATATAGATTGGTCATCGTCACCCACTACAGTTAAGTAATTTGTGTCACCAGCCAATAATTTTAACCAAGCATATTGGATGCTATTGGTATCTTGGAATTCATCTACCAAAATATGGCGAAACCGTTGCTGGTAGTGATTGCGGATATCTTCATTTTTTTGAAGTAATTCTAACGAACGTAATAATAATTCGGCGAAATCAATGACGGCGTTTCTTCGACACATTTCTTCATATGTTTGATAAATTTTTTGCATCACTTCATCAAAATAGCTATCACTGCTTTGCGGGTCTCTTGGCCGCCGGCCTTCTTCTTTATTTTTATTGATAAACCACTGTGATTGTTTCGGTTGCCAGCGATTTTCATCCAACTCTAAATTTTTATGAATTCTGCGGATTAAGCGAAGTTGGTCATCGGAATCTAAAATTTGGAAAGATTCAGAAAGTCCTGCAGCCTGCCAATGGGTTCGTAATAATCGATGCGCTAAACCATGGAAAGTGCCCACCCACATCCCAGACAAACTGGTATTGAGTAGATTTTCGATTCTAGATCGCATTTCATAGGCAGCCTTGTTAGTAAAGGTGACAGCCAAAATGCTATAGGGGGCGATGTGGTTATGAAGCATCAACCAGGCAATGCGATGCACCAATACTCGAGTTTTGCCACTTCCTGCGCCTGCTAATATTAACTGGTTGCCCGGAGGTGCGGTGACGGCTTGTGCTTGTGCTTCATTCAAAGATTGCAATAAATTCATAATGGCGTAAATTGTAGCGGCTTAAATTTTCGATTGCTATAGTTTACATCTCAGCTAATGCGAAAAATGTCGCATGATCACATCATGCCATGGGTTTTTAACAATAAACCATAGTAGAAACCATCATGGCTGTTGATTTTGGGGAATAATTGGCGTCCTACGGATTGCTGAATTCCCAAATCGATGTGAATGGGTAAAGGTTTGGCATCAGGATGCTCTTGGCAAAACTGCTCCAAAATAAACCTATTTTCCTGCGGCAAAATCGAGCAAGTTGTATACAGTAATCTTCCTTCAGGTTTTAACAGCGGCCACAAAGCTCGAAGTAAAGCAGATTGTTTTTCTTGATAGATTTTAATATCACTACTTTGCCGAAGAATTTTAATATCCGGATGACGCCGGATCACCCCCAAGCCTGAACAAGGAGCATCCAACAAAATCCGATCAAAAGCTTGACCGTCCCACCAAGCAGCAACTTCTTCAGCAGCAGCGGCGATTAACCGAACTTTTTTTAAAGGCAATTTTAACCGGCGGATATTTTCTTCCACCCATTTCAAACGCAAAGCATCGTGATCAATAGCTGTTAAAAGTTCTAAATCTGGCTGACATTCTAAGATATGAGTGGTTTTGCCTCCAGGAGCAGCACAGGCATCTAATACCCTCTGCCCTGCTCGCAGATGCAAAAATTGAGCAATAAATTGCCCGGCTAGGTCCTGAACGCTGCAAGCCCCTTCGTGGAAACCCGGCAGGTTATCCACTGGTACAGCGGCTGGTAAATACAGCGCCGGCCCAGGCCAGCTAGGATCATGCACAGCAGTCATTTTTTGCTCTTGAAGAACTGCTTGGTACTGCTCGGTTGCAAAAACAAGGCGATTAACCCTTAAAAATAACGGAGCCGGTTCATTATTAGCAGTTAATATCTCTTGCCAATTATCAGGCCATTCTGCTTGCATAGCATCTATGAGCCATTGAGGATGAGCATAATGTCCGGTTTGCAATTGATCTGCTTGCAACAAGAAGTTTTCTGGTGATTTTAAAAAACGGCGCAGCACTCCATTGATTAAACTTTTGGCCCAATCCTTTGTTAAAAAATGGGCCGCTGATACGGTTTCTGAAACAGCCGCATAAGAAGGGATACGTAAATAAATTAACTGATAAAGACCTAAATAAATTAACACTGCCACTTCTTGTTCTTTAGCCTTTATAGGTTTTTGCAATAACGTATCCGCAATGGCCTGTAAACGAGGAAGCCAACGTAGCACTCCATAACAGAATTGTTTTAACAAAGATAAATCGTGATCGGTCAATTGGCCGGTCGGATGACGGAGTAAATCCGTCAATGATTTCTTTTCACGAACCACCAGAGTAATAATTTTTGCCGCTGTGGCCCGAACGTTGGCGCTTGAAGTCACAGCCGGCGGATCATTTGAATGTGTTGAATACCATCTTCATCGTAGACCTCACTGTCTTGTATAAATCCATAAGATTCATAGAATTTTTTAAGGTAAAGTTGAGCACTGATTCGGATTTGCTTACCGTTAAAAAGCAGTTCTATCAGACGAATACTTTCTTGTAGCAAAGCTCTACCTACACCAAATCTACGCTGATTTACAGCTGTAACTACCCGCCCAATCGACGGCTCAGAGTAGGAAATCCCGGGCGAGATCAACCGGCTGTAAGCTACTAAATTTTTACCTTGCCAGCCCCCCAAATGATAAACCAGTTGGTCTTTATTATCTAAATCCAAGTAAATACTTTTCTGCTCGACTACAAATACTTCGCTACGCAAACGAAGAATGGAGTACAACTCAAACGGAGATAGTTCCGCAAATTTTTGTAATCTCCATTCTACGGTTAGGCATGGATTGTCGGCTAGACTGCATTCCATAGACTAGCCTTTCATTGAATCAAAAAATTCATCATTGGTTCGAGTTAATTTAAGCCGTTCCAGCAAAAATTCTGTAGCAGCCAATTCATCCATAGGATGGAGAATTTTGCGTAAAATCCACATTTTTTGTAATTCATCAGGCTTAGTAATCAATTCTTCTCGGCGAGTACCGGAACGATTGATATTAATTGAAGGGAATAAACGCTTTTCCGAGATTCGTCTATCCAAATGAATTTCCATGTTACCAGTGCCTTTAAATTCTTCGTAAATCACATCATCCATTTTAGAACCGGTATCAATTAAAGCAGTGGCAATAATAGTTAAGCTGCCGCCTTCTTCAATATTTCTGGCTGCACCAAATACACGTTTGGGTCTTTGTAAGGCATTGGCATCTACACCACCGGTCAAAACTTTTCCGGAAGCAGGTATAACCGTGTTATAAGCGCGAGCTAGACGAGTAATTGAATCTAACAAAATAACCACATCTCTGCCATGCTCGACCAAGCGTTTGGCTTTTTCTATAGCCATTTCAGCAACCTGAACATGACGGGTGGCTGGTTCATCAAAAGTTGAGGCCACTACTTCACCTTTGACAGCACGTTCCATTTCAGTCACTTCTTCAGGCCGTTCATCAATCAGCAGAACCATGAGGATACATTCAGGGTAATTTTCCGCAATAGAGTGGGCAATATTTTGCAGCATCATGGTTTTACCAGCTTTTGGAGGAGAAACCAGCAGACCACGTTGACCTTTACCAATCGGCGCCACTAAGTCGATCATGCGGGCAGTAATGTCTTCGGTACTGCCATTGCCTCGTTCCATAGTTAGTCTTTCGTTTGGAAATAGTGGAGTGAGACTTTCAAATACCATCTTATTCTTTAATTCTTCAGGCGGGTCTAAATTAATGGTCTCCACTTGCAGTAAAGCGAAATATCTCTCCCCTTCTTTAGGAGGGCGAATTTTTCCTGAAACACTGTCCCCAGTGCGTAATCCAAAACGGCGTACTTGGCTGGGGGAAACGTAAATATCATCTGGGCCCGCTAAATAGGAACCGGTAGCTGAACGAAGAAATCCAAATCCATCCTGCAAGATTTCTAATACTCCGTCGCCATAAATATCTTCACCTTTTTGGGCATGTGCTTTTAAAATCGAAAAAGTTAAATCCTGCTTCCGCATGTTGCTCACTCGCTCTATACCCAATTCTTGAGCTAAATTCATCAATTCAGCAGGAACTTTCTTTTTCAAATCAGTCAAATTCATAGTACCTCTCAGTTAAAAAAATAAAACGGAAATAACCAGAATCAAAGGCGCACTGTTCAATTCGAAGATGGAAACCATGTGAAGCTTACCAACAACAAACGTAGTTTTCTCTATAAAGATCAACTCAAGTAGTAGAAAGGGAACAGTCGATTGGATTAAAAGCCTTGATCAGTAAAGGGTTTTCACCCCTTATGTTCAATAGTTTAACTGTTAATATCGCTTTGTCAAGCCCGATCCTTTAAATTATTTTTAGGAAGGGATATGTTCTTTTAAAAAAGCCAGCAATTGAGACTTTGATAATGCCCCTACTTTATTACCCACTACGGCGCCATTAACAAAAAGAATCAAATTGGGGATGCTGCGAACACCGTAATGGCTTGGAGATTGAGGATTATTATCGACATTAACTTTAACTATTTTTAAGCTGGAGCCAAGCTCTGCCGCGACTTGCTCTAAAACAGGAGCTAGCATTTTGCAGGGGCCACACCATTCAGCCCAGAAATCCACTAAAACGGGTTGAGCAGATTGCAGGACTTCATTATTAAATTCGGCATCATTAATAGACTTAATGGCTTCACTCATCGTTAAACTCCTAGCTTTATTTTTCCAAAAACGAAAAAAGTGTATCCTACCCGATGAAGGTTCGCAAGTACAGCCAGCAATTTTCTACTCTGCGGTCATTGCGAGCGCGGGCGAAGCAATCCAGTGAAGTGCT
>JAFEDN010000002.1 GCA_018241585.1 Pseudomonadota bacterium
GGGAAAGGTCGCTCCGCTCTCCTCTCCCTTGCGATCCCTCATCGGGTAAGGAATTATTTTGGTTCGTATAGTTGCCGGATGATGTAAAGAGGGCGTTGCTTCGTTTCTATAAAAATTCGAGAGAGATATTCACCCATTATGCCGATGCCGATCATGTTTAACCCGCCAAAAAATAGAATTAAAACCACTAACGATGGATAACCCGGAACTTTGTTGCCGTACAGAAGCGTGTGAATCACCACATACAAACCGTAGATGATCGCAAGTGTGGCTGCTAAGAATCCTATATAACTAAAAACCTTGAGCGGGGCAGCGCTAAATGAGGTAATACCATCCACGGCAAATCGAAGTAATTTGCGATAATTCCATTTCGATTTACCAACGGCTCTTTCAGGTCTGGAATGGGAAATTAGGCAGGATTTAAAACCCAGCCAGGAAAATAAGCCTTTATTAAAGCGAGTCCTTTCAGGAAGAGACAAGAAGGCGTCAATCAATTTCCGGTCAAATAATCGAAAGTCACCTGCATTAGGTATCAATCGAATATCGGAAAACAAGTTAAAAATATGATAAAAAGCTGAAGAGAACCAGCGCTTAGCAACAGAGTCGCTTGAACGGTTTTCTCTAACGGTGACCACCATTTCATAACCTTGTTCCCATTTTGCTACCATGGCGGGAATAAGGTAGGTGGGGTCTTGCAAATCGGCATCGATAGGAATGGCTGCATCGCCGCGAGCCATTGCCATTCCTGCAGTCACCGCAGCCTCTTTACCAAAATTTCGAGAAAAGTCTACAATTCTTAATTCAGGAATGGTTTTTTGGAATGCTAGCAGCTTTTGCAAAGTATTATCGGTGCTGCCGTCGTTGATGATGATTATTTCAAAAGGTTTTTGCAGTGATTTTAGATCAGGTAAAAGATTTTCAAATAAAATAGCTAAACCATCGGCTTCATTCTTCATTGGGATAATAATACTAATCATACGGAATATTTATAACACAGCCTTGATTCCACAACAATGAATTATATTAAACCAAGAGCAATTCCGATGAAAATTGCTAATCCAAACCAGTGATTATTAAGAAAAGCGCTAAAGCATTTTTCTGGTTGCTGGTTTCGAATAAGAATTTGTTGATATAGAGCTAACGCTATAGCCACAAGCCATGCTATGAAAAAAAGCGCGTTAAAATGATTCCAAACAGCTATAATCAGCAAGGAAATTAACACCATAACTTGCAGGCAAAAAATAATAAACCGATCGTATTTTCCAAATAAAACAGCAGTAGATTTAATTCCTGCTTTAATATCGTCGGAACGGTCTACCATGGCATACATAGTGTCGTAGGCGATAACCCAAAGAAAATTAGTAGCCAATAGCCACCATGCTAGCGGGGTAATTTTATTTTGAATAGCTGAGAAAGCCATCGGTATTCCCCAAGAAAAGGCTATTCCTAGAAAAGCCTGTGGCCAATGAGTATACCGTTTCATAAAGGGATAAACGCTGGCAATGACTACGCCCGGGATGGCTAGTAGCAAAGTTAACCAATTTAAAAATATCACTAAGCAAAGTGCTAAAACACAAAGTGTAATAAATAATATAATTGAATGGCTCAAAGGTAAAGCGCCGGTTGCTAAAGGCCGGTTTTGAGTTCGAGTGACTTGCCGGTCAAAATGCCTGTCTGCGATGTCGTTGATCACACAACCGGCTGCGCGCATAACAATTACACCAAAAACAAAAACTAAAAGAATAGTCAGGGGAGGAATACCCTTTGCAGCCAGCCACAAACCCCATAGCGTAGGCCAAAGCAGCAATAAAATTCCTATGGGCTTATCAAAGCGCATTAGGCGGTAATATTCAGGAAGATAATGGTTTTTCACTTTTTTAATTACATTGATTGCGGGGTCTAGCCAAGCAGTAGATTCAACCTTGATAGCGAAATAGCTACATTTTGCAATCCTTTGCAAATTTGTCAAGAATTTTATTGGCCGGAATCAGTAGCGTTTTCATTGTCATCTTGATCGTTAATAATCGTAACTTTAGTGCCAATATCAGTAAATTGCTCATTCAGCCACTGCGCATCTTCGTTATACAGATGGACGCAGCCATGGCTGGCATTATAACTGGGGAAATAATTGGCGCCATGCAGTGCATAGCCTTCATGAAAAAACATACAATAAGGCATCGGCGCGCCTCCTTCGGTGTCTACCGGAAAGGCGGTCGAAAAACAATCAGCACCCTTTTTTACAGTAATTGCGTAGTTCCCGGCAGGGGTAGAGCAAGGTTCGTCAATGTCTTCACAGTAATCTCTGCCGCCCGAAGCCGGTCCCCACCGCACTAGTTGACCATTTTGATCATAAGCCCCATAAGCCAGTTTATTCAGATCGACCAAAACCAGTTTCTGCCCCCCGGTATTGCGGTGCGAGGGAAAGGGCGCAAGGTCCAGAGGCGATAATTCTGCCAAGTTTTTCGGCACGACTATCCAAGTGTGGCTGTTTAGGGGAAGATTAGTGCGATTAAGCCGCATCACCATTTCTCTTTGTTCACTGTTAGGCCAATGTTTTTCCCAGGTATCGCCTTTTTTTACTCGATAGCAGGTGAATTCTTTATACTTACACAGTTCCTTGATGTCAAAGGCATGAGCAGAGGCGAATGGTAGCATGGAGAAAACAATAAAGCCAATAAAAAAGTATGATATATTCTTTTCCATAAAATTGTCCCTTTTGCCTTTATATCTGGTAATTTTTTGTACAAATTAATTATATCTCAAAGATTGAGTTACTGCTGAATAGGGCGGCAATGTTGCGATCAACAAAGGGACTAAAATTCAGACCTGAATTTTAGGAAAGAGCCGGCTTAGCTTCTATCATTTGCTGGTGATCAGATTCCGGTTTAACTAAGATTAACTCATTGTTGAATCCAAATCTAAAACCAGTTTGAGAAATCGTGAGCGGTGCGTGGTAATCACAAACTGTATCTATTACCGTTGTGGGCCAGGAAGAAAGTAAATGGTATAAATGAAGTCTGATTAAGGATTGCCCGTCATTGGTGATAGCAGTTAGTATTGATAGTAATGCTGCAAAAAAATCTGCTGGTTGGGAAGAGATATCATTTTGTGCGAGATACTGGTTAACCTTTAAAAATAGCTCCCAGAGCTTCGAAGTGGAGTTAAGATGCATTAAAATGGCTGCTTTGTCTTTATGAGTTCTATATATCCCAAATCCAAGTAATCCACGTCGATAGCTGGTTAATTTTTGTTCGATACTGGGTAATCGCTCATATTTTGGGTAGGATTTCGCAATACGAGTGATATATCGATCCATTTCTGTTGAAATTACCCAATCAATATTATTTCCATCAATGACTGAAAATTCCTCAGATTTAAACCATTCCAGGTAGTCCGTCATTCTAAATTTGAAATCTTCTGAAGACATGAAGTATTGATTTAGTTGTTCCTGCGCTTGGTCCCATTTGATTTTTGTTATAAAAGCAGAGTCGGCAAGAATAGTAGTAACACTAAATTTAACTTTCGCATTAGATGACGTATCTATAGTGCTTAACTGATCAGTATATTGCAGAGCTAGGTTTTTATCAGAAAAAACTAGCAGCATTGAAACATTCTTAATGGTTGCGGAGATTGTTTTTAACTGGGCGGTAATTACTCTTTCAGCATAATTTGACTCTGATCCCCAAAAGGCATATTTAACTAAAGTTGGAGCGATAACATATAAAATCATAATACTTAGGCCTCTATTATCTCTGAACTAAGTAGGTATCATACCACTAAGGGCTTTGAAGCTCTAGGGAACGGCGGCCCTTGCCATGCTCTTGGTCTATATAAAGAAACTTGACGTCTGAAGTGGAAAAGAATTAATATTCTCTTAAGGAAAATGCGATAACATAGTTTCTTAATAACATTTCGTTCTAATCGTGCTAATTGCACGTAAGGGCTGGGCCCATGGCGAATAAGCGGTTGAGTTGGAGGCTGAATCTATGCTTGATTCTATGTTTGTAGAAACGATGTCGCGAGCCATCAGTGACTACCGGCTAATCTTAAAAAAATATCTTTCACCTGAACAGCGAGTTAGCAAAATTGCAGAACTGCGTTTGAAAGACCCCACTATTTATGACGATGAATCCACTTTATTCCAAGTGGTGCAAAACATTTTAAGTGATATCGAAAAAAATATCAGAGTTCCTAATGAAGGCTATTATTCTTATTATGGAATTGTTAGGTTTGCCAAATTTTTGCGAGAATATATCGATAATTATACTCTCGAGGGTAATGTGGTGATCCATAAAGCCCAAAAAGCATCGAATTTACTCTTAAAAATTATTCAGCTTTTATCTACAGAAGATTTTACCGATAATATTTCCCAGCAAGTGATTACCCTGCATCCGCTTTTATTTGAATTAAGTACAAAAGACCAGGTGCTTATTTACAAAAATACATTAAAGAAATTTGAAGACCGAAATAAAAAAGCTTATCGAAAAGTAATCGAAGATTTTAAAATTAGGTCAGGTGAAATTACAGCGGTAGCTGCCTAGTGTCTGCTCTAGCCACTCATCCATTTGTGCTTTTTGTCCGAGACCTGCCTCAACGCAAAGCTATTTTTAAAATTATACTGTCGCTTCAAGAAAACAATTACTTAAATCCTAACGTAATATTGTATAGCGTTTGGTATGCTCTAGTTGAGCAAGGCCGGTTACGTAGACCTGAGTTCAAAAAAATTCAAACCGCTCTTCATCCTTGGCATGACCGGATTGTTGAGCCATTGCAACATCTGGCTGCTGCCTTGGAAAAATCCCGCACTATGCAACAATGGGTGTTAATCGAAATAGATCAAGCTCAACAACTTGAACAACAAATGCTGACCCGCGCCCTTAACCCGATAAAAAAAAATAAACGTAATATCCAACAGCAGCTATCCGATGCCGCGTTCAACTTAGCCAGCTATTATAAAGTAATGCGCATTCATTTGAACGATAACTTAAGAAGATTAACTATTGAATTGCTGCAGTTTTTTTTTCTTGAATGTAATGAACAAGCTGTTGTCCAAAGTTTGGAGCAAGCGCTTCATAGCGTGCAATTAGAAGAAAGCGGTTTTGTTCAGCTCTCTCTAATGTAGAAGTCATTGCGAACACCGGCGCAGCAATTCAGTACAAATTTTTTACAAAATTCCGTCTGCCATCCCCGTAGCCGGCCTCTTGGCTATCACCAAAAATATTCTCTTGTCAATGCGTTTAAATCCGAAAGTAATTAAGATGGAAGTTTTTTGTACCCCAAAGAACGAAGTCGCAATGACAGTTTATGATTTAACAAAATCATAATAATTATTTTTAAGAATAGTTTGAGATAAATTGCTACAAAAAGTTTTCCATACTGTTTCTGGCTTGGTGTGTAGTAAGCAAACCGGTTCTTTATGTTTTTGATTGCCATAATCACATTCGTAACGATAGCATTTGAAGCATTCAAAAGAAGAAGTAAGATGTTGTTGATTATAACCGACAGAGCCTATGAGCTCAGGGTCGGTTGAACCGTACAGGGTGATCGATGGCACATCCAATGCCGCTGCCAAGTGACAAAGCCCGGTATCACTGCAGATAGCGCCGGCTGCGCCTCGTAAGATACATGCCATTTCCGAAAGTGAACAAAAAGGCAGGACTTGAGCATTAATCTGACCGCTGCAAATCCTTTCGGCACGTTTCTTTTCTTCTGAATTACCCCAAGGCAATAATACATGATAGCCTTCGATTTGAGCCAGTTTGATCAGTTGTTGCCAATAGTCTTCAGGCCACATTTTTGAAGACCAGCTAGCGTTATGCACAAACAATAAGTAAGGCTTAGGCAAAGAAAACTTCAGAGGCGAGAAAGGATAATCTTTAATGTGATAATCCGGAACACTAGTGGGGCAGGTGTAATTCAATGCATTTGCCAGGAGCATTCTGAGACGCTGGATCGCGTGCCAATCTTTTGGAATGAAGTAGCTTTTGCGATAAGCCAAAGCAGCGGTCCATTCACTAGCGCAACGTTTGTCTAAACCATGAGCAGGTCCTCGGCTCAGCAGGGTGACCAAGGCGCTTTTCATGGAGGTTTGTCCATCAATTACTAGATCGTACTTTTTTTCGCGTAGATGGTGATAAAACTGGCTTAACTCTCCATTTTGTATCGATTCACGCAAATTCTTTCGCCAATATCGATGACGGGTAGTAATGATTTTATCGACCGCAGGATGCCACAAAGCGACTTCTGAAAAATTTTTATCAATTACCCAATCAAATTTGATACCGGGTATTATCCTTGAAGCATCGGTAAGCGCTGGTAAAGCGTGAATCAGGTCGCCCATGGAAGTTAATTTGATGAACAAGACACGCATGGATCAATAATTCTCTTCTACAGGTAAGTTTTTCCCTAAAACTTTGGCCCAAGTACGTTTGAAAAAGGCGGTCAGACGATGGTGGTTTAAATGTTTAACTAAAGCAGTATCATTAGCTAGATAATTGAGCTGCAATGACAACCGCTTACCAACAAATGGATAATGTCCATGCCAGCCGTTTTCGGTTACTCTAAAGATTAAACAATTGCCGGCTAAAGGAGAAATCTCTGCAGCGTAATCTTCCAGCGAGTCCTTATTGTAAAGCAGTCTTAATTTACCTTCATTAGTTTCCCATGCCGGATTCATGTAAAGCAGCAAAGTAATCAATTTGCTTTTGCTGTCGGTGTGAATTTTGCCATCACGTTCTGTGGTATAGCCTCGCAGTGTGAGCATGGTAGGTTTATTTTCCAGAGCCAGATCAAATTTTTCAGAAATAATTTTTTGCAATTCTGAACCTTCTAACTCTTCTACAAATTTTCTAAAAAGCGGCGAGCAATTGAGTGAACTGCCTGGAATACTGCCGCGGTCATTGATTGGCGGGAAATTTTGCACTAAAGAATCTAAATATTCCGGTTTAATAAATTGCGGGATGATAACGTATGGAAATGGCAGAGGATTAACCTTAGCAGATTTTAAAGCCTCAAGATTAATAAAAGAATTGTTATTTGACATGTACTTCAATTTATTCCATAGGTCGTGAATATTTTATCATCAGAGTAAAAACCGGGGGAAGCACCCGCTTGCAAATGCGTTTAAAGAAACAAGATAGTAACTTATTTTCTTAATTTAAACAAGAACATTCAACTTTTAATACGTCTTAAGCGTCTAATTTCAATATTCTTTTGAAAGCTGTATTTGGCATTTAACTTAGCAAATAAGAAGCCGATTTTGCCGTCTAAAAAGCCCATTCTTAAACAGTAGCTACGGAAAAAAATCCAGCCGCTATTAACAACCGCTTTAAAAAAAGTCGAGCGTTTTCCTTGGTGATATCGAAGTTGGGCGGCAAGTTTGGCATATTTTTCCATTTGCGCCCGCCATTCTGGTTCCGTTCTGGAGGAATTATGGAGCAGTGGGTTTTTGAGTAAACCAATAGTTCCATCACAAATTACTTTTTCGTGGACCAGGTCTTCAGTAAATTGTCCAAACTGCTTTTGAAAAATGCGCAAAACCTTGTCTTTAGCAGCGTCACCAAAACGTTGAAACCGGCCACAAAACATATTACGTCTCGGCATGCGGTAACCATGATAATCAAGGTTTGGTATTGCTTGCAAAATTTCTTTTTTCAAAGCCAGTGAAACCCATTCGTCGGCGTCTAGGGATAGGACCCAAGTTCCTTGAGCTAAATTAAGTGCTCGATTTTTTTGTGGGCCGAACCCTGGCCAATCCATACTAAAAACTCGTTGAGTATATTCACGGCAGATCTTTAAGGTATTATCAGTGCTGCCCGAGTCGATAATCACTATCTCATCTATCCAATCGTGCAAGGACCGTAAGCAGCGCCGGATATTTTTTTCTTCATTTTTGGTTATGATAATAGCGCTAATCAGCATAAACCTATTCTAAAGATTTAAGACTCAATAGTCCAATTCTCAATAGGTAATAAACGGTCATCGCGAGCGCGAGGGAAGCGAGCTAGTGCAGAGTTTCTACAAAATTCGGACTAGATTGCTGCTCTCGCACTCACCATGATGGTCAATCTGATTGACAGCCAGGGGGGGACATTTTAGAATTTAATCGTTAAAAGTAATGCAAAATTTAAAGGACAAGGGATATGAAGCAATCAAACCAGGAGCAGCAAGCTCTTGAGCAGTATGCCAGCCTCTCTCAACGCAAAATTTTAAGCAGCGAAGCCGATTTAGGACCTAAAGACCAAGCGATGCCTGAAATGTTGACCTGGTGCCGTGAACAAAAAAACATTGTGGTTTTACAGAGTTGCACCATTCTTACTAGCGAACCGACGTCCAGATTAGTGCAAAATTGTAAAATAGTCATGCACAACAAAGGCTTAGTTCCTGGTTTGGTTTTTCCGGCTACTGGCGCTTTGATCAAAGTCATACTAGAAAATGCAGAAGAAAAAAGACAACTTGAGACCAATGTCGATGGTGTCCAAGAGGTCAGCACCCAGCAACAAAGATTACGTTTGCTAGTGAAGGGTGCGCTGGATATGGAAGCTACCGATATTCATATGGAAGTGCGTGCGGAAATTGCTCGGATTCGTTTTCGCAAACATGGTGAATTATTTTTGCATGCCGAATGGGCGCCCAAGTTAGCGCGAGAGGTCGCTTCAGTCGCTTTTAATAAAGAAACCGACCATAACATCACCCATTTTAATCCGTTGGTTCCGCAAAATGCTTCCATGCCATTGATGATTGACGACCGCGAAGTCAGGCTGCGTTTAGCTAGTCTACCGGCTCATGGTGGTTTCGACGTAGTCATGCGGATATTAACCACGGCAGATCGGCAGGTTCCTACGCTGGAGAAATTGGGTTACGGCCCGGAACAAGTAACCATGTTAAAAAGAGCCTTGCATATGCCTTATGGCGCTGTGATATTAGCCGGGCCTACGGGTTCCGGTAAAACCACAACTTTGGCCGCTTGCATGCAGTTAGTAGAGGAATTTCGAAAGTTATATTCCATTGAAGACCCGGTCGAAAAAGTGGTAGCAAGTGTAACTCAAGTTCCAGTCAATACAGAGCACTATGACCGTAGTTTTGCCAGCATGGCCCGAACGATATTACGAATGGACCCGGACGTCTTAGTGTTGGGGGAAATGCGAGATGAAGATACAGCAGGAGTGATGGTGCGCGCGGCTATTACCGGACACTTAGTATTTTCAACGGTTCACGCCAATAGCGCCCCCGGCATCGTCACTCGCTTGGCGGATTTAGGGGTTTCCACTGAATTGTTGGCCAGCCCTGACTTGCTGATTTGCTTGATTTGTCAACGTTTAGCTCCGCTGTTGTGCCGATACTGCATGATGCCATTAGAAAAATCTGAAAAACACCTTCCTCATTTTAATCGTTGGCGTGAGCCTTTTGGTGAATTTTGGAACAATGTCCGAGTCAGAGGCAAAGAATGTGCAAAATGTCATGGTTTGGGAATTTCCGCTAGAACTGTGGTTGCTGAAATGATTTGGTTGGATGAGCAGAGCAGACAATACGTCCACGAAAACAATATCGTAAAATGGAAGAGCTATTTAAAGGAAAACGGTTGGCTAAGTTATCACGATCAATTGCTGAGTATGGTTAGGCAGGGCTTAGTGGACCCTATTGACGCAGAATCTTTGGCCGGTGAATTCAACATACAGGGTAGATAAAAATGGAAGCCCAAGCTCTTTTAAAAAAAATTAATTGGCAGCCGCTGGCGTCAAAAGTTCAACATCTGCAATTTACTCGAAAATATCAGCAAGCTTTTTTAGAAGACTTAGCTTCTTTAATAGAAGATGGCGTTCCAGCAAGCCAAGCAATTGATGTGATCATTAGCGTCTCTGCAGGAATCACCAAAAAAGTCGCTGAATCTATTTCAGTCAGTATTGCCAAAGGGCAAAGCCTAGCGGATGGAATGCAATTTTGGTTTTCTAGGGCGGTAGTAGAAATGATCCGGGTGGGCGAAACCAATGGCGCCTTGCCGCAAACGCTTCGTGCTGCGGCGACCACGTATACCCAATATGTTAGTACATTAAATGCATTTCTTACTTCAGTGCTTTATCCCTTAAGTGTAGTGATTTTAGCTTTAGCAGTGACCGCTTTTATCAAAAACTCTGTACTGCAAAGTTTTATAGAAATTAAACCGCTTTCCTCTTGGCCGGCAGTAGGAAAAAACTTGTATCAGATGGGTGCTTTTATTCAGGCTGCTTGGTGGTTAATCTTACTGACAGTAATTTTTTTGATCGTCATCATCAATAATGTTTTAAAAAATGTCACCGGACATATGCGCCAATGGATTGATGATCTCCCTTTAATTTCTTTGTATCGTGCTGCGGTGGCTGCACGATTTATGGAAACTTTAGGACTACTAGTTGCCAATGGCGTGGTGGTCAGACAAGCGCTTAGCACTATGCAATATGATGCCACTCCCTATTTATCTTGGCACTTATTACAAATGGAGTACCATTTAAGCGGTGGTCAGGAAAATATGGGCGACGTTTTAGATACTAATTTAATTAGTTGGGGTGATCTGATGCGCTTGAGAGTGGTAGCTAAAGGAAAAGGCTTCGATCAGGCGCTGATTAGTTTAGGCCGCCAAGCAAGAGAACGTACTGCCAAGAAAATTGATCGTGCCGGAAAAATTATCGGCGCTTTATTTTTATTAATCGGCGCTGGCATCGCGATGACCATTGTTTTTGGAATTTATAACGTAGGCAGCACCTTAACTTATTAAAATGTTTATTTGCACCCTCAATGAAATATGATATTCTGGGCTAGATAAAGTTATCATTATTTAAGGGAGAAGATATGAAGACATTGACTGGACAGTTAAAGCAAGCAGGGATTTCATTGTTGGAAGTATTGCTTTCTTTAGCAATTATCTCAATTGTTTTAGTAATGGCCGTACAATGGTTTGGTAAAGCGAGATCTGATCAACAATTAAATATTGTCCGGACTTTTATCGGCGCGGATATGGCTGCAATTCAAGCCTATGGTATTAATAACAATGGCGACTATACAGGATTAGATTGGAAACCATTAGTGGATAATGGTTATTTAACAACCGATACCAAAAATTTAAATTGTACTGACGGTGGTTGTACTCAAGTAACTCCTTGGGGAAAGGATGTGACTATTGGCGGCCAACAGACTGCCCAACCTACTTTATCTATTCCCTTGCCTAACAGCAATCTTTGTCAGAATTTAGTTCAAAGCTATGGGGCGAAATATGTAGCTTGTGACGATGCTGGAACGGCTACCATTACTATAAACGGAGTGGATGGCTAAACATTTTTTCTAAGCGGAGGTTCTTTCTATGATAGACCAAAGAAGGATACTCCGCTCTTCTCCTCCATTAGGTATTTCTATATTAGAGTTATTACTGGTTTTAATGTGTGCTGCAGCGATTATTTCCTGGTCGATCAATCGATACCAAATACACCAGCAACGTAGTCAAACCATACAAATGGAAACCGATATTAAAGTCCTGCAAAGAGCGCTTGATACCTACTTCCACATACAGGGCTGCAATAACCTAGGTATTTTTAAAAATACCTTATTAGAAGTCTCGTGCAAAGATTTACAAGAGTACAGTAAAGAGGTTGTTTGCAGTCGTTCGCCGTGGGTGACTGCCTACGCAAGTAAAATTATCAAGACCGATGATATGACCCAGACCTCACCTCCCAAACCTATCTACCAGCTTCAGATTCAAGCAGTTTTATCCAGTCAAGTATCTTCGGGACAGCAGCAATGGTTGCAGCAGCAATTAAAAGCTAAAGAAAGCGACGATGAAAGAATGCTTTATTGGGATAGTTTGCCGACAAATAGTTATGTGCAGCAAGGTGACAGTAATTGGATATTAAACGGAGACAGCAGTTTTTTCCGCGCAGTAGAAAATAGCCGAGGAGCCGCAGGCGTAATTATGGCTGAATACTCCGGCTCATATTGCGCAAATTGACCGCCGTTGCTTTCTGCCGCGCCCGCAGTTGCAATAACGAAAAATTTTTGTGTTGCCATCTCAAAAAAACTTATGTTACATTTGCACAAAAAAGACGTAGCTAACGAAATGGAATAAGGATGATGGGTTTACCGGACAATCATAGCCGCAGCCAGAAAGGTTATACACTGATTGAATTGTTATTGGTATTAACCGTGCTCGCTCTTATCGCTGCCTTAGCCGTTAAAACATATCGAGATAAAGCGCTTTCTGATCGAATCAATATTGCTGCTTTAAATATCCAGCATGTTCTGGAAGCTGGAATGTCCTACAATGTTGCCAAAAATGGTTTCTGGCCAAAAAAAAATTGGAACCCCTGCAACAGCGGCTCGACGGTAAGCGATCAAACATTTTTAACTGACTATCTTCCAAACGAAAGCAATCAAAGTAATTTTGGCAACGCCTTGTGTTGGAGCGGCGATGATCCTAACGATCCCACGCTGGAACAACAAGGAAAGCGGTTCTGGGTGGCGCTAAAAGTCGGTAGTGATTCCGATTCGGCTAATATTGCTCAACGTATAGCCGCCAGGTTGCCCAATGCGATTATTACTAATACCCCAGATACAGAATCGAGCTCGACTCCTACCAATAGTTGCACTGAAGGACAAGATTGTTACGTTAAAGCAGTTGTTTCTGTGCCGTCTGCCTCGACTAACAATTCACTAACCATCAGTGCGTTGGGTTATTGCAATTCCAATCTCCCCAATCCAGTGATACAACCGGGAACTGGTGTAGGCGCCTCCTGCATGCGAACGGCTCTGGCAGATCAATTTCCAGGTGCAGCTCCTGGAGGCAGTTCTTTAGGGCAGTATCAGATAGTTTTCCAGTGTAAGCCGGGAGAAACTCCAAAGTTATATGTCACTCCCGATTTTTTAAGAGTGGCTCGCTCTTCTACCACAGGTAACGCTACTACTATTGGTGCAGTTGATCCTGAATATGAAATATCCGGAAGCAGTGAAACCAATTCAACCGATTCTGAATTTGCTCCCACCAGTTGCACCAGTGATAACAATGGCGTAGCGACTTGCATAGTAACAATGCATGCCACCTACGACGCTCAATCAGGTCAGCAGCCGGCTGACGTGGGTTGTGCCCCCCCAATATGGCCTGCCCATTGCCATTGTCCTCTTATGGATGATGGACATGGAAATAAAAAAGAAGTTTGCCCGGATAAGCCAGGAGCAATCGGTGCTTCTTATGTAGCTGCCTGTGCGCCGGCGTCACCTACTACCAAACTTTCCCAAGTGAACTGGTAATTTTAAAAATATGTAGCAAGAAACCAATAAAGGAGAAATTATGGACCGTCCATTGTTATCACCAGATGCTTATGATCAACTCTTAGACCTTCCTTCAGAGTTGCCCGTTGTTCGCGAAGAAGATTCAGAAAGAAAAGATAAAGAAGAAAAATATTCAGCAGCGGACGATAGCAAGGGTCTTTGGGTTGCCAAAAAAACTTTGCAAGATGGCGATAGCATGATCCATGCTATGTTTGGCCGTATTAGAGATAGAGAATACAAATGTACTGTCGAAGAAGTACGGCAAGTTCGGCAACAGTTGGAGTTAGCTGTTACTGAGGCGGCGGATGAGACCAAAATAAGTGTCCCAACAGCTCGAATGCAATTAATACGACCAGGCATCATAAATCTTCTAGCATTTAATCGACCGATACCTGGTACGTGTATTGCAATGCTAGCTTTACAAGCGCAATTTCTACAATTTTTAAAAACAGATACTGACGAATCACGTGTATGGAAGATGATTGAGTCAGATTTGAAAAATAATGGTGAAATTAAGGAAATAGTTGACCTCGTTGAAGATGAAAAAACTTTTAAAGCCAAGTTTTTAACAGCCTATCTCAATAGAAATGAGCAACTTTTGGAATTTTTGATTCGACATGGTTATAACGAAGCAATAGTTTATTTTTTAAAAGAGGAATCAGCAGGTTTTGAAAAAGTGGCAACGATCACTTCAGAAACTATTAAAGATTATGCAAAAATTATAGGGGAAATCGGTTACTGGCTTGACCCTGATTGTGAGGGGGCATTACTAGCCAATATTTATAATCAAGAAGTCTACTTAGACAAGATATCTGCTAATGATTTTGAATCAAAACATTTTCTAGGCTCAAATGAGCCTGTCAAAATAATTCACGATAAGCTGGGTGTTAGCAGAATGGAAAAAGCAACCAAGTCGCCATCCCCTACCGAAGGATATTGGATACCCAAAAATACTACTAAAGGCGGTGATTGTTTGATCCATGCTTTAGGTGGAACAACATATGAAGGTCACTATGAATGTACTGAGGAGCAAGTGGCCAGCATTAGAGGGGAATTGGAAACAGGCATAGTGGCGGTTGCCAATAATATGGATTCGCATGCTCCAAATATTCAAAGAAAATTGGACTATATTCGAGAAGGCGTAAGAGAACTGGTGATGTCTAAAAATGATATCACAGGTCAGACCAATCTTATGAAGTTAAGAGAACAACACAGAAAATATCTGGAAACAGAAGCAAATACAGAATCTGAACTTTGGGGACAGCTTGAGCCGTTATTGCAGGAGGTAGAAGAAATTAAGCAATTGATTTCTTCAATTGAAGATACCGAAGAAGTTAAAGGCTTTAAAGGAAAATTTTTAAAGGCATATGCCAATGGCAATAAGCAACTCTCTAAACTTTTGATGAAGCATCAATTAAATGGCAAAGTTCTTTTCTATTTAAAAAATAAATCCGCTGGTTATGGGTGGGAACAAGCTATTACTGCGGAAGTGATCAAAGAGTATGCCAATATTATAAGCCAACCAGGTTATTGGTTACTTCCTTGCGAAGCGTTTTTGCTCGCTAATATTAAAGATATTGAATTATACTACTACGTTTCACCTTTCACTCCTCCAGAACACTTTCCTGGAACCCATGGACCTGTCAGAGTAGCTTTTGATGGTCGGAATCATTTTAGCAGAATGGAAAATAGTGTTCTGGAATATAAAAACATATTGGATACTGCTGCCCCTGTGGATCATGAAGCAGATTTAAAAGAGGAGGAACCAAATAAATGCTGTCCAAAATGTTGCAAACCGGTATGCGCTTGTTGTGGATGGGTTTGGTCATCTTTGAGCAATCTGTTATGGGGAAAAGAAACTCAAACTAAGAAAAAAATTGCTGTAACAATTCCTAAACCGACTGATCATAAAACTGGAGTGGACGATGAAACAGATAGCATGTTAGGAGATTTAAATCTCCTAACCATGGATACTTTATATCTAAACCGTTTAACTGTGGAAAATCAAAGAGTCATCCAAGAAATTCTTCCTGATGAAATGAAGGAAGCAGAAAGTTGTTGGGATAAAACCAAATTTCATCTCTTAGGTCTTATTTCAGCCATATATGAAAGAATGCCACGATGGAATTGTTTATTTAGTTCCGTAGCTGGAGTTGCATTTGGCTTGACAGTATATTTTTTACAAAGAAGAAGCTATGAAGCTCTGTCATGGGATAGCGATCTAACCTCTCTCAATAATGTATTAACCGTCGATAGCCAAAATCAATGGCAATGGATTAAACAGGTTTTGCCTGTTGAGTCTTTATCTTTTTCTTTTGCCAGTTCAGTTCTAACTGGTTGGCTGGTTTATCGAAAAACATTGGAACTTTTAAGTGCCATCGAAACAAACCAGGCAGAACAAAGGGTAACAACACAGAATCATTATAACTTTATTGTAGGGTTAATCATGGCAAATGGTCATAAATCTGACTTAGTTAACAAATTAGTCATCCAACTGCAAAATACCAATACCCGAGTAGATGCACTTGAAAGAGGTAGTTTCATTTCTATCCCACCGCCGGAGCAGGAAAAAAAAGAAACTGGTGTGAAGACAATAATAGGAAAGGGTTTGAGTGAAGAACTGTTAAAAGAAATAATGTTAGCAGGGGGGCGTCTAAAACCGCGGGGAACTCCATCCTCTTCTTCTTCGATTCGTGTAAGACCTATTGAGGCTGCTACTACTTCTGCGCTTTCACCATCAAGCTCCAGCAGTTCATCGCGTTCTAGTTCTTCAGGTTATAGTGGAATTAGCGGTTTCCTAAGTAGGGGTAGTTCATCAGTAAACTCATCTGACTCTAACTCTAGCACCGTAAGTTCGGCAACAGGAGTTTTTAGACCACCAGTGTAGTGTAATTTTATTTAATGCCTTCAGAAACTGTTTGGAGGCATTTTATAATAATTCGAGAGGAAAAAAATGTTTGATTACAATCCAACTCGCGCGAAAAACAAATTGAAAGACTCGCATCCTAAAATAGCTAAGCTAATCGATGACAATTGGGATCAGCTGCGTGAACAGGATCGAGAATTCATTCCTATTTTTTGTGAACAAAAAGAAGGGGAAATCCGTGCAGATAAAATAACTGATCCGGAAGCAAGTATCTATGGTGTAGGAACGTTTAGTTATTTTAAAGAACAGATTGGACTACTGATAGAAGATAAAAAATCGGAAATTAAACCTGGATTGAAACAAAAAGCAATAATCGAAGATTTAATAAAAATAAATAAAAAAAAAGGAGAAATAACTTATCCTGATTGGTCAGACGCCGATCTAAAATGGCGCCAGATTAAAGATGAGGATAAAAATTTCCAAGGTATGGCCTTCCAGCATTTTTGCGATTTGTTGGGACAAAGTTTAAAAGGATCAAAAGAATCTAAGCCGAAACCAGCTGAATTGCCGCCTACGCCAGCTCCAAAACCAGCTGCGATTTTTCCTCCACCTATGCCTACTCCTAAAATACCTGATTCAATCACTCTAGCCTATGCTAAAAGAGACGCCAGATACAAAGTAAACGTAGCTGCCAGCCGAGTTAATCCGCTAATTCCAAAACCTTTAAAAAGATTAGAAAGTGGTGCGCCTATTCCGTTTTATTTACAATTTAAAGAATACTTTGACAGCCCTGAACCGGAGCTTTTACCAGAATTATTTTTTGCTTACGATTCCAAAGATTTAACTACGGAACATGAAGCGGTGGATGCTCATCTAAGAACTTTAGATAAACCTACCCGCAAGTTGCTATATGTTAAATTAATGAAAACGGGTCATAAGTGGAAGTATCCAAAAAACGTTGAAGCGGCCTTAATGATGGCGGCTCCAGAAATTTTAATTGACCAACTTGAAATTTGTTTAAATGATAGCAGCTACGATCTAGAGTTGATTTATAATTTAATTATAGAAAATAAAAAGCATTTTCTCGCAAATTATAAAAAAATGACTCTTTCGGTTCGTGGTTTTCAAAGATTACATGAACTTTTTGAATTATTAAAGAAACGTAAAACCTTATTTTTTCTTTGCTCAGAAGTGGCAGTTGCTGTGCTTGAAAATATGTCAGAGCAGCGTTTAATTGAATCTCTCTGCTATTGTTTAATTAATGAGAAAAGTTTGTTGGCAATTTTTCGATGGTGTAATACAAAAACATTTTATAGTGCTGAGCCAAATAATCAGCGACATCAACTTCTGAATGATGTCTTGGTACGAACAATTATTGATTTATCAAAACATGAAAAAGCCAATCTCAAAAATAATAAAAAATTGCAAGAGCGCCTTATTGCCAGCATCAAGGCAGTAGTTCGAATCTTCGGAACCATAGGAGATGCTAAAGTACAGAATCAAATAATTCTGCAGGTTGTAAGTCACATTCCGTTAACTTCAGAAATTAAGTCTAAAAAAAGTGAAAAAACAGATTCATCTCCTTTATTTGGTGAACTTCCTGCAGAACCATTAACTTCATCTTCATCTTTGGAAAGCGTAAGAAAAGAAAAAAAAATTGAAGTAAAAGAACAAG
This sequence comes from Pseudomonadota bacterium, assembly GCA_018241585.1. Lineage (GTDB taxonomy): Bacteria > Pseudomonadota > Gammaproteobacteria > Coxiellales > Coxiellaceae > JAFEDN01. The sequence goes on from JAFEDN010000002.1 coordinate 17,832, forward strand.
AATCGTATTGGTCTATATCTTCACCTTTAGAAGTTGTAAACATAGAACAAAAGATCGAGGCAAAAGAACCAGAACCTTACGAGCTAGGCATTTCAGAAAATAAATACTGGTTAGTTTATAAACATCTAGCCAGTTTACTCCTTGATTATTTCGAAAAGCATAAAAATTCAAATGAATTTAAAGAGTTTGCAGACCAGGTATTTGAAAAAATTATAGAGCAAGGTCGCGAATCATGCTACTTTTTGGTAGCTGAAATTATCTGCGTACATATATCAACTCCACACGTAGTAATATTAAAAAATCAATTGTTAGATACTTTTTCCTTAAAAATAGCGGCTGAATTCAAGACTACACTCCTTGAATTTATGAGGCCCAACTCAAAGCAATTAACAGATGAATACCAAAGTTTATTTTTGGATGCCTTATCAAACACAGAAAACATGATTCAGCGAACCGGCCAAGCGCTAGAACTTAAACAAGCTTTACTAAATTACGGCGCCCAAAGAGCAGCCGGTAGCAATGGACTAGCGGATGAGCAGAAGATTGCTGAGTGTTTAAAGCAAGCAAACGATAGTGGTGTGCTCTTTTATATTTGGGAGCAAAATTTTGAAAACACCTTCAGCGGATATGCCATGCTGCGCTGGATTTTTTCATCGCTACCCGATTCATTATATGGGTCTCATTCATATCAGAATTATGTCGATATTGATATTTCTAGAATAGTCGAAAGAACTCGTATTAATTTAAAAATGGATAAATGGTCAGTTGCTAAACCATCGCTAATCGATTCACGGCTGGCTTTTTTTCTATCTCTGCAGCACTACGTGTCTGAAAAAGAATTAGTAAACATATTGGAGTTTTTGGAAAATTTTTTAGACTTAAAGGATTTTAATGAGCTAGTTACAAATACTGAAGCGGCAAATTTTTATAACATATATAGTTCTCTCACCAATGACTTGAGAAGAACCCAAACATCTAACTCTTTATCAAAAAAAATGATCGCGAAATGTTTGGCAGATAAAGAATACGCGAAAATTCCTCGAACCAAAAGCACACTTGTAGAGAGTAAGGTCTGTTTTGTAAAAACCTTATTAAACCTTTCAGACGAGGAATGTAATGGTAAAACAAAAGGAAGATTTGCAGCGTTGGTAAGAAAACAGGAAAAAGAGATCATAGAGGAAGTACTACGACGGCATAGAATCAGATGCCTCGAAATTCTAAGTGCGAATCCAAATTCTGAAATTACTAGCTATGACGGAATTGGTCAATATATCAATGTACCTGATGAGTATATCCAACAAGATGAAGAGAGTTATGAAATAGGTAGAAAGCGGTTAATTTCCAGTTTTTCGGCTCCTATTAAAGAAAAAAAAGAAGAAAATGAAAGCAAGGCAGAACCAAACGAAGAACATCTGGATATTCCTAGCATAGTTTCCGCAGCCAGTCTTTGGGAAGCTGAGGACAAAGCTGTTGCTGAAGAAGATTCCAAAGCAAAAGATGTAGGTTCCAGACTAGGTTTTAGTTTAGACCTTTTTCCAGGTTCTACTTTAAATCACTTGCTAAACTTTGTTCGTTCGATTTATAAAAGCCGAGAAACTTCAAAATATTTTGATGATTATGTATTGAAAATTTTAAAAAACATTGGCTTTGCCTCTATGCCAATCCGCTGTTTTTTTGAAATTATGGATATGACTAATTTGTGGAATAGGTTTCTGAATGAAGAAAATCATGAAGCGGAGGAGGATATTGTCGAATGCATAAGACTAGTTGCGTCAAGGTCTTCAACCCAAGCGTATAAATCATTACGAGGCTTTCGAACTGCTTTAGAAATTTGGTTGCTAATTGATACGTTAAAACCAGAAGATCAGCAGGCATTGTCTGAATATCTCGAATTTAAATGGCAAAAAAACCAAAAAGATATCGTCACCTTGGTTACATCGGAATTTAGTTTGGGAGAATCAAGTAACGGTGTGATTTCGCTACTTCGGGCTAGTGACAGTGTATTTTCTTTACTTCAAGCTAGTCATAAAAATAAAGAAGTCCTTAAAAATACTTTTTACTTTGAAATTTTGTTATCTATTAATAAATACGTTTTATTTGCAAATACCAGTTATTTTGCAACATTTGCTTTAATTATCACAAATAATGACGCTTTGATAGATGGGCTGTGGCAAAACCAAAATATATTAGAAGCCAAACATACTTTTTTAAAACAGTTAGTAAAGCATGTTATTTTTCAACATGAATTAATTAAAAACATCTATCAAAAAGTAATTCTTTTGGATGCAGAACTATCCGATCAAATTATCTCGCTACAATCTCAGGTTGTTTCTTTATTTATTAGAATAATAACCTCGAGGCAAAGTGAACAATTACATCAATTAATTGCTAGAGAAATCAATTTTGAAAATCGGATTTTTGTTCAGTATTTAGTATCTAGAGATATTAAGTATCGTGAATTTCCGCGATGTATAAAGGATGCGCTCAGGTTAACAATATTACAACAGGGATTACGTCAAGAGCATAGTTTACTTCCCAAGGGATATTTTAATAAACTGAGCAATCTGACTCTTGATTACTATAGCCGTCGCGAACAAAAAAAAGACGGTGTGCTGAAATCGCTCGAAGAATTATATGGAACTCATGAACACCCTGTGCCTACTCTTGATTTTCTCTTTGCCGCATTGGGATTTGTAGGAGAAAAAAGTGGTGCAGATGATAATAATGGAAACAGTATAGAATTTAAGGAAAATGGTATTTATACCCGAGCACAGGAATTAGAAAAATTTGTAGTACAGGGTTGGAGACAAGCTAGTTTAGACAAAGAAGAATTTAAGCGTAATTTTAAATTAGAAATAGAAGAACAAGCAATTTTATTATACTTTAACCAACCTGATTGCTCTTTTTTAGAATGGCTTTCAGGGTCTGTATCCTGGATGATTTATTTTGGAATTTTAAATAACGATGAAATTGAGGACAGTAAATACATTTGTTTAAAAGTATTAACTATCCTTCTAAACCCTAAAACAAATGATGAAAATATTTTACAAAAAATATATAGCATATTTCTTGGACGTAATGTTGTCGACAAGGAATTGAAGTATGAAAGTCATAAGTCTAGATATTTAGAACTTATCAAGATAAAATCCAGACAATATACTAATCAGATCAAATTTTTCGATCATCTTCTTTATTATTTAGCTGAGCGCTTAAAAATAGATACTACCACGGTAAATCTTCCCCCATTACAGCTAAAAGAAATACCTCCGTCCACTGTTTATAGTTTTAATTTGATTACCATATGTGCTCATTTTGGAATAATCGGTGAACTATTAACTATTGAGAAAAGGTCGGAGGAAAAAGCCCTAACTTTAGAGAATCTTTTAACAGATTTTGCCGGCAATGTAGCAAAAGAGTTTCATTTTAGACTAAGAGTTTTTAGAGAACGGGGCGGCGAAAATAACCCTTTTTGTGCCGCTCTTTTTATGGCAAAAATGGTGACAATTTTCCAATTGGTAGAGATGATTAAGTGGAGCTATTACGAAAAGGCCGAATATCATAGAAATCCGCCTTTAACTTTAGATTGCATTGATCGTCCGACCGACGAAATATTTCTTGGTTTCTCCGATAAACTTGAACTAAAAGAAGCAAAAACTGAGCGGAACACCGATACCGATTTTTTTAAGATACTGGTCATATTAACTGTAGCACAAACCTATGGTCCTGAAGCTGTGGAGCATGAAATGATCAGAAGAGCATTGAGCCTGCTAAACAGGAATTGTGCAACCAGTCAGCCTTGGGATGGAACATTTTTTAAATTAATTGCTTTAGCCAAATTAACCGGCAATGTTAATTTTTTACCTGGATTAGAAAGTTACCAACTCAGTAAACATGTACGTGATAAACTCAGGGGTAATTTCGAAGATATTTTTAGGTATGTTAATTTATGCAATTGTTCTCCAAGTTTAAACCAAATTATCGCCGATTTTGATTCGAAAGATAAAGATAAAAAAACTCAAGTGCGTGCTCAATTATCAAAATATTTTGAATCCATTAACCATGAATTACAACAAAGAGAGTTGCTTAAAAAAAGTTTGCTTGAGATTAGTGAATTAAAGCCCACGATTAATTATGAATCGGAATTTTTTATCGAATTCCTTAAAATATGTTTTGCAGGGGCTGGATTAGAATCTAAAATGGAAAAGTTCGTCAGTCAAGACTTAAAAGCTACAACCGCTATCCAAGATAAAATTCGGTATTGGACTTTTATTATTATTAAGCAGATGCCTTGGGAAAAAACTAATGGATTTTCCAACGTGATGGTGTTAAAGTTTCTAAATCATTTAGGGGAAAATCAATATATTGTTGGGGTTTGCCAGGAATTAATGCTATTAGAAACCGCACAAGAAATATTACGCAATGCTTCGCCGATACGCCCTTTGTCTTCGTGGATCAATAAATGTGATCTCGATGCGTCGATAAAAGATATTTATAAAAAAACACAAGATAATGAATGGTTATTTAGGGCAAGATTGTATAATGCAATAGGAATGGTCAAAAGTAAGTTAGTTTTTTCTGAGATAATTAAACCAAAAGAGCTGAAAGATCAACAATTTTTGGCTCAACAACCAGATCAAAAAATAAGTTTAGCGAAGGAATTTTCAGCATTTCCGATCATCGAAGCTTTTTATGAAGTGCTAAAAGCGATACGCAAAGAAGAGTGCATAGGCGAAATTAAAGATTATGTAAGTGAAAATGCTTGGTCTCTGGATAATCAGATTGCTATGGCTCAGATATTGCTAGCTGATTACCCGCAATTCTTTGCTGCTGATCAACGCGAATTATTGTATCAATTTATCATCAATATAAAAAATACTCCGTCTGCTTTTTTAGTTAAAGCAAAAGAATACAGCGACAAGTCTCTAGAAATCGTAAAAGCTAATTTGACTTTAAAAAACAGCAGATTAATATATGAAATTCTTGCTAAGAATAAAGGATTGTTTGCCGTTGTTAATGAACATGCCAGCTCTGATCATGGTAAAAGTCCACGGCCAGTGCATGAAAATTTTATTAAAGAAATATTTTTTGAGGCTAACAACATAATAAATAAAGAAACTTTTAACCCCTACCGCTTATTAAGCTTCCATAATATTTTTCAAAACTTAAACGTAATCAATATCAAAGATTTTGAAGTAGTATTTTCTCAGAATGAAATATCGCTATCTTCACTGCGGATATTATTTTTATTATGGCAAAGGAGCCAGATGCCAAAAGAAGAGCGGAGCGGTTTTATAGAAAAATATCTACAAATAGAATTTATTGATAATTTGATCAGTTATGAGGTCAGTGCTGAAGGGGGTGATACCTGCTTTTTTATCCGAACATTGTCATTATACGGATATTTAAGCAGCTTATTACCAGATGAAATATCAAACGAAGATCAGCAGCGAATTGAGCAAATTCAAAATAGAATTTCATTAAAACAATCCTGGAAAAATAATCCCTCAAGACAAATGGTACTCGGAGCATCTTGTGCTGAGGTATTAATGGAAGGCAAAGCCAATTTGGAAACCACTCTTGAATTGGCAAGACGATTTGATTTTGTCTTAACAAAAGAAACTTTGAATCCACCACCCTTCATAGGAAAACCTGAAGAACGTTTTTTAAATTTTCTTTGTTTAATATTAGGTCCGCACGGTCAACAGGAGCTTCAAAAAAAATTACACGGCTCTGCATCCCCATCGGTAAATCAAATATTAGAACTGATCAGTAAAGCAATTGCATTATTAAATCCGTCACAACGTTGGGATGTCTGGAGTACAATCATAGTATTGTTGGAAGGTAATCCTAAAAAATACAAAGGATCAAAATTTCATTTTGGCAACTTCTTGCAACAACTTAAAAACGAAAATGTTAAGAAATTAGAATTTTTTAATAATATTATTGTGGATTGTCTATCTGCAATTCAAGACAATTTAGAGGATCAAAGTGATTTTGATGTTTTAGTAAAAAGAAAACAGGAAAGAATGGCTCAATACGCGAGTCGTTTCATGTTGCTTTGGCGAAGAGGCGCTGAAGCTAAAGACCTCCTACCAATCTTTAAACAAGTTGTTGAAGAAATAGAAGATGATAATCTCGAATTGGCGTTTTATATTCGCACCGAAGCGGCAAAAATGCAGCGGATTTTAGAAGAAGATAAAAAATTAGAAAAAGTTTTAATTTTTGATAACCTTTCAAAGGAAATAGCAATAGCAGCGCAGCGACACAAAAGGCAGATGTTGAATGACGCCCATAAAATTCTCAGTTGCTTCATGTCAGATGATGAAATAGCTTCTAATCCCGCAGTTTGGGAGCAAAAAATTGGCCATAATGTGGCAAATCTTTCCAAATTGATGAGCTATTTTATTCGTTGGCAACTCCTAGATAAAGCTCTAGGTGTGGATATTGCGGACGATGGAAAAAATATTAATGTTGATACTGGGGCTAGCGAAGACGTTATTGAAGATTTTAAAAAATTGCTAGATAACAGGAAATTGTTCTCGATGCCTCTGGTAGAAAAACAGACTGGCGGCAGTATTGGGAAAATAGAAGATAGCAATTACTTCCGCTTTGAAGATATTTTCAACTCTGAGGAGCCTGCCGCCGTATGTTTTTTTAGATATTTCCTAACTGCAGGAAGGTTAAGTTTTACTGCTTCCGAAAATGATCAATGCCTAGATTGGATTAGAAGCGGATTTGAACTCAATCTCGAAATAAAAACAAAACCAGATGCCAAAATAATTATAAACCGGGTTTGCAACTTGATTTTTCATATTCTACGAGGACTCAACCAAAAAGAAACCAGAGCGTTCAAGATAACAGAAAGTAAAAAATCCAAATCCACAAAAAAATTAAATCAAAAATTTGAATCCGCAAAAAAATTAGAACAGTATGCCAAATTTTTTCTAAATAAGTTGTTACTGGAATGGAATTTAATAGTACAGCGTAAAATTTTAGAGATACAAAGTGATCAACCCGCATTAAAAAAATATAGTGAAGAGATAATTGAAATCATTCGTATCGTTTTTAATTGCTATCGCAGGGACTACTCTTTGACAATCGATGGTGAACCAACACCGATATTGTCCTATCAATTACGTGTAGGAGCTTCAGATTTAGATGGGTCCTTGAATGCGTTATATCAACTTTGTTCGATATATATTAGTAACCCGGGAACCTATGAAAAAGAAGCTCGTGCATTTATGGAAGAGCATTATTGGCAACATGGTTCAAAAACTTTTTCTTTCCCCGGTCCCAACCGAATTTTGATGTTGAATGAGCTGCCATTAAAAATCGATAGTAATACCTTATATTTAATTGACGACAAAAAGGCAGGAGAATACATAGCATATTGGTATGAATTCAGGTCCATGGCTCCTCATAAGCTTCTAAAATCTGATAACTTTGCTGTACTTAAAGAATTTTTTAAACCTAAACATATTATTAAAAGAGACGACCCGGATTTTGATAAAATTAGCTCATTATTTGGTTATATTTCTCCAGGATTAACAGCAACTCCTACCGGAGAAGAAAAAACCAAACTATTAAAGAAATTAGTTCATTTTCCAGACCCTGCCGATACTTCTGACCAATATTTAATAATTACGGATACTAAAACCAGCGGGCCTTTAACTGTAGAGCAGTTAGTTTATGAAAATTTGATTTCGGACGAGAAATATACCGAAAATGAACTAAAACAATTTAAAATATTAGCAAACAATATGGCGGAAGCCCTACCTAACCATGCAGAGCAAATGCTGATTGGTAACACCATTGCTCACATTGATAATAAGCCGGAATGGGTCGGACGGTTATTAAATGGGATTCCGTTCCCTAGAATACCATCAATTATTTATGCCATCTCATTAGGTAATACTACTACCGATACTGATTTTATTAATTGCAACAAGCTTATCCTAGTGAATGACAAGCTTTATTTTTATAATTCTACTACCCATTTAACCGATTCAATAAGTTTAAGTAATTACGTTAATTTGATAACAGATCAAGATGTTAATGATGATAACGTTGAACCAGGCAAGATTTACTTCAAAAAACGAGATGATCGTACATTGGAATATGCGATTCGTGCAACTGGTGATAGAATTTACCGAGGTGACCTTTCGTCCGATGATCTAGAAATAAAAAGTTTTACAGACCCTATTATTCAACAATGTTGGTCATTATTACCTAAAATATTACTGAAATTTTTAGCTAAAGATTATATTGTCCCTAATCAAAGCCTTATTGAATACTGTGTTAGCAGTGGCGCGAACATACTTAATGCTCAATACTTTTATTTCAAAAAATGGTTATACTTTGCCCAATTATGTTACCCGGATGCAGTTAACCTGAATGATTTCTACCAGGTAGATTCCAGGCACTCTACAACTTATTTTTCGGTTCTAGATTTTAAAGAAAAAGAAAAACAAGAAAGTTTGATTTTTTATGAAAAAATGTGGAACAAATCAATAGCTCATAAACGTAAGTTAATTGCAGAACTAACCGGTAGCGATAACTATCTCGTCGGCTTGTTGGAATTTGCTTTCAATAATAAAATAATTATTGTTAAAGAAATCAAAGAGGGTTGCTATCTACACATTAATCAACAGAAATTAATCCAATTATGGGAAAATTTATGCAGGCAAATAGGAGTCAGCGGCTATCGGCAATTTGGAGCCGATGGAATTTTCGAAGATGCAAAAGATATTAGTGACCTGCTTGAAAAATCAGTATTAAGTCCTTGTGTTCTGCATCAATTGGCAGAAAAAACTATGTCAAAATGGCAAGATAAATTAAATGATAAATTAACTCAGAACCAGCCAGGTTCCCCGGCAGAGATATTAAAATTTGCTGTTGCTATCCTAGCAGAAAGTGTATTCAAGAAATCAGCGCCGGATTATTTATCAACTCATTGTCAGACATTTACAACTGAGTCGAAGCGATCGGTAGCAGACTCGGTAAAGATATTTTTTGATGTCTTTGCCGAAACAGATTCTCGAGTGCAAAGCAGTTACCTACAATGCACTCTACTGTGGGCGGTTGAACAATGGAAAAAAAGTGGGGATATTACCTTAATTAGTGACCTATTACTTTCGTTATGTCATCGAAACTTAAATATCGCTGCAGAAGAATTACTTATTTCTAAATTGCTAGAAAATATAGATTACAATATTGCCACTGAAATATCCCGGCAATTATTAGACTGTAATCCAAGCATTCATGAATGGACTTTAGTTGAGAAATATTGTGGCTTAGACCCCAAAACTGATTATATGAAATCCTTAAATGGGACCGGCTTAATTGCTTTGTCGCCTTTTGTTGAACAATTTTCAAAAGAATCTAAAGTAACCGCTTTTGATTTTTTCTGCGATAAATGTTTTGATAAATCTTACAATACGGTAAGTTTGATTGCTTTAATACTTCAAAAATTAGGAGCGAATGAAAATGTTGTTTTAATAGCCTGCCGGAATCTTAAAGTAATTCAGACAGACCTATTACGTTACCTGATCAACATTAAAGCAGAGTTTTTAAAAACTTCAGGCAATCTATATTCTAAAGCCAGGTGTAAGCTGGATTTTCTGATCACTTTATTGCAGCAAAATTTAGATGTTGGAGTAGATTTATGCTTTGCTCATGGTGAAATACCGTTGGACCCTACAGCAGTAATGAAATATCAAATGAAAGAAACCGAACTGGAGCCAAGAAAGAAGGAATGGTATGAACTTCTACATATCAAATGCTTAACTAAGTCTCTGTACATTTACATAGAAAATAAAGAAAAAGCTCAAAAAAACTGGGATGCTTTAACCGAAGAAAAAGCACTGGAAGATCAAACATGGTTGCCGGTTTTTTATCTCTATAATATTTTTTCTGCTTGCCATCAGTTTATAAAAGAATCATATGATTTATTTTTGACAAATCCTATTAATGGAGAAAATTGGCAAATGCCCATAACTAATTTTTTACAAGAGATGGGAGCGGCAATTGGGTACTCGATTTTTCCGCCAGATCAAAAACCAGAGGAGTATGTTACCCAAATCATAGAAGTAAATAATTCCCTTCCGGCATTTAAACGTTACAATAAATTTTCAGACATTTTTCTGGCAATATTTGATGGCATGAGAAGTTTGTTCTTTCCACAATTAATAGCATTAACTTGGCCTGCAACAGCATTATCGATAAATGACCAAGGTATAGCGGTATTAAGATTCGAAGACCATACTTTTCTTAGCACCAAACCTGATCAACCTCTGACACTTAGAAACTTCTTTGAAATTTGTGTTTTCATTTCAGAGGAAAACCATCGATTGCTAAACATAGGTGAGCGAGACCCTAGCGGAAGAAAAGAATTAGAATACTCTATGCTCGCTAAATTTAAACTGGATAAAGAAACTCAACTTCAAAAGCGAAAAATTCACACTATCTTTGTGGTTAAAGATTCCGTGCAAGCTAGAAAACCGGGTGGTGCAATTGATACAAGGAAGACGAATGTCATCAATGCATTTTCTAAGACACTCATTATAGTGGATTCTGATAACAAACAAATAAACTTGGGGTGTGTCGATGCTCGCCGGATTTATAAGGCTGCAACTTTGACTGCCGCTCATAAAGAAGCAGTTATGAGGGGTGAATATATTTTGCTTTACGAGGCTAAAGATAGCTCTGAGGAAAAACCTAACTTTAGTTTAGGTTTTTGTAAGAAGAAAAATAAACAATTCGAGAGCGCATTATTAATTGATTATGAGAGAGAAAAAGTAAACGATGAAGATAAAGATATAGTAAAGAGCATAGACATGCTGCCGGAGGGTTATGTGGGTGTCGAGCATAATGATATTCGCAGGGCTGTCTATGGCGCATGTAGAATTTTCGAAGGTCAAACGGGATTTTATCACGAGGATTACGATTTTGTGGAACTCACAATTACCGATCAAACAATTTTAAATTCTTTAGAGCCATTAAAAGACTCCGGAGGAGTAATTTCCAATTTAGATTTACAAAAAATGATTATGGAATCAGCGGTTGCACCCTTCAAAGGTACTTCTGTTAAACTAACTAAGAGGTTAGCAATTAATTCTGGAGTTGTGATTACCTCTAGTTCTAGTTCTAGTTCGAGCTTATCCAGCCTCTCTTTTTTAAGCTCGAGTTCGTCCAGTTCGAGCCCTGTAATTACAACTAGCGGTTCTGGCCCACAACCTACTGCTAGCGGCAGTGTCCTCAGTACAGGACCTTCCTTTTTGGTTACAGCGAGTTCGGCTGCAAGTAGCGCTGGTAGCAGTTCTAGTTCAAGCTCTTCTAGCTCTAGTCCTGCCTCTACTTCCAGTACGGCTCCCGGGATTGCCGATGCGGGTACTCCAATTGCAACGCCTTCTACGTAGTTGGTAATATAATTCGAAAAATAAATTTTGATTGCCTAGTTCTGTATAGAATCTGCCTATTTTTTGTAAAAAAATAGTTCAGTTTTGCGTCTTTAAATGAACACAGCTCTTTCATTTTGTGGGGAACTAAGTTATCATAAAAAAATTTTTAATAGACTATTTATTATATCGCGAATAGGATTTCATTTATGAATAAAATAGCAATCATCATCGCAGGAGTAATATTAATATGCGCGGGCTGCGCTCCAATAGGACAACCTCCGGTGGTCACACAGGCTCCGGCTACAATTATCGTACCTCCGCCGCCTCCTAAAAAAATATACGAAACCACTCAGCCTCCAGCTCCAGTAGTTTTACCGGTGGTATACCCTAAAAACGCGATTGTTAGACAAAAGCCTTTGCAAAGTATTGGAGTTTATCCTGGGTCCTTAAGAGAAAATATTGAAAGAATTTCAGCCCATTATGGTTGGCATCAAGTTATATGGGACGTGCCGCAAGATTTTAGATGGGTAGGTTACGCACAAATCCAAGGAGATACTCTAGCAAGTGTGCTGCATCAATTGTTAAATGACTATCCGCTGCAAGCCGTTTTTTATCAAGGAAATCACGTGTTATATATCCACCCTAGGACTTTAAAATAATGAAAAATAGTATCTTTAAAATAATCATTATGGTTTGCGCAAGCCTGTTACTGCTTTCTTGTGCCTTGCCTCCGTTTCAACATGCTTACCAACGTGTAGATCAAAGCAGCCGGCAAATTGCGGCAGATCAAATAGCAAATGATGAACGAGCCCCCCCGGTCATCAGTCGCCCGGGATATTTTATCGATCCTCATCCAGTGACTTTAACTCAAGACCCTCCATGGATGAGAAGGTCAGTGACATTAACTGCTCGAAACATGCCTATGGACTTATTGGTTTCCAGACTGTTACGAAATAGTGAAGTTAATGTTCGCTATGATGGCACGATTTTTTCAAAAAGACCGGTCAGTTTACATTACAGCGGCAGTGTTAAAGGTGCTTTAGATACCATTGCCGCGAAAACTCGTTACTATTATTCCGTGGATAAAAATGTATTAAGCTGGTCAGCATTTGAAACCAGAATGTTTGATATTTCTTTTATGCCGGGATTTTCCACTTACTTAGTCGGCCGCAGTCAGAACAGCAGTTCGGGTTTCGGCAATGCTTATTTAGGTTCAGGCGAAGTGCAGAGTGATGTCAACGATGATCAATACAGCAGTTTACAGGCTCAATTGTCCGTTTGGGAAGATTTGCGTAATGGACTTGGGAAATTGATTTCACCTGAAGGCCGATTCATGATTTCGGAATCGACTACTACGGTAACTGTCAAAGATCATCCAGATAATGTCGATTCCATAGCTAAATATTTGAATGATTTAAATCGCACGTTATCCCAACAAGTGGCGATCAGAATCGAAGTTATTGATGTTGAGTTGAAAGAAGAATATAACATGGGCATCAATTGGGATACGATAATAAAAACTTTTACTAACTTCCAATTGCTCAGCAATCTCGCTGAAGCGACCACTATTTCACCCATAGATGCAGCAGGAGGCACCAGTTCCGCTGTTTCACGATTCATTATTGGTAAAAATGACCATCAAACTTTTATTAATGCGTTAGATTTGCAAGGAAAAGTACATGTGGTCACCAATCCGCAGGTAGTCACGATGAACAATCAAATTGCTACCATCCGCATTACCAATGATACCAGTTACGTAAAAAGTGTTAGCACCACACAAACGCCGGAAGCCGGCACCACTTCCTCGATCACACCTGGAACTGTGACCGATGGGTTCACTCTTTACGTATTGCCTAAAATTCAAGGTAATCGAGTTTTTATGCAACTGAGCAGCACCTTGTCAGATTTGGTTAGTATCACCAAGGCCGATAATGCAGCCGTAGGAGCAGATGTAAAAGATAATCAAAACGTTGTGGCCATACAAACCCCGACGTTAACTCAGAAGGTTTTTAATCAAAGAACTGCAGTTCAATCCGGTGAAACTCTGATTGTTGCAGGTTATAGAAGAGTAAGAGATGAAACCAGAGACGCCAAATTTTTTACTATTGATGCTTTAGGAGCAAAAGGAGCAGAAAGCCAAAATATTGAAACGTTAGTGCTGATTACTCCGATTATACTGCAAGAAGGTAATTCATGAGCCTAATTAACCGGCCTGATGGAGTACAATTTGTAGTACAGCCCTACCGAGAAAGAATAGCGTTAGGCAAACGCGGAGTCATGGTTCAGCGAATCCGTTTGTTGTCTGAACAGCATGGCCAATATATTCTGCTAAGTCCTTTAGGTGACAATGCAATTGAAGCGGTTTTCTCTAAAGAATCTGGTTATTTACTGGGTGAAACAATCTGGACCTATTTTCAAAAACCCGCTTATCTTATTTTTTGTGAAAGGCTTTCTAAAGATAATAATCAAGTATTATTAGTGGTTATTCGCGCTAACGAAGTCTATTTAGACATGATAGTGGATAACGATAAGTTGCGTTCTGAATTGCTTCCTTTAATGGCTATGCATGAATCCTTCAGGGTCATCACCTGTGGTGAAGTGACTTTAGCGCAAGTTGATAGTCCTGGCCGGTTTGTTCTTCCCAAAAACTTAGTTGCGGCGTTTGAAACCGTTAATGATCCGGTTTTTAAAAATTTACCTAAGCTGGAAAGTGCTCAACTGATGACTTTACTGCTGACGTTAAAATCACCTTTATTAGGCTCAAGGGTTCCTTCTACCGCTATTGCCGTTCTAGGAGCGGCTTTATTAGCAATTTTGGCATGGATTTATGTGATTCATCCTCCTTTTCATCCTAAAGCGGCTCCCAAAAAAATAGTCGTTCAGCAACCTGATATAAACTATGTCGATTATTATGCTGCAATGAAAACGCCTACTCCGGAACAACAATTGAATGAGTTAGCGCAAACTATTCAAATGTTTTATGGTCTGCCAGGGTGGCAACCGAATGATATTCATTATGATGGCAGTCAATACCGGGTACAAATGAATCGGCAAGGTGGTACGCTAAAATGGTTGATGGGATGGGCTACGGGACAGCATTATTCGTTAAATTTAAGCTCAAAAGGAGCCGAAGTAGCCGTCTTCAGCCAGTTACAAAATCGTCCCAGACCTAAAACTTTGTATCCTTTGGGGCAGGTATTAGCTCTATTGGTTGATCAATTGGATTTATTATTTCCGGACCAATCCATTACTATTGGAGACCCTAAAATTTGGGGATTAACTAAATCACGATCGATCACCATTAATTTTTCTAACGCTTCACCTGACACCTTGGTTTTAATAGGTGATACATTAGGAGAAAAATTGCCACTGTCTATTGCGGCTATCGATGTTAATGTACGCAATGGGTTACTCAATGGAAATGTTCAATTATCAGTGTGGGGAATCTAAACATGAATATCATTACCAAACTTAACATAAGACAAAAAGTTATGTTGATATTAACCATTTTAGCGGCGGCCTTTTTAATCTGGCAAATTTATACTTTTATTCATGGCTCTTACAACAGCCATCCCGTCAAAATCGTTGGATCGACTGCTACTATGGCAACGCCGGTTCCTTCCCCTGCTGCAAATAATGCTGCAGGACCAACAGCGGCAACTCCACCTCCGGTTGTTCAGCCCGTGCCGGTTGCTGCGGAAAACACGGTATTAACCACCCGCCAGCAGGAATATTTAAATTTGGTGAGGGAGTATCAAATTACTAAAATACGAAGACAAATCGTTGAAGAAGAGGCTGGCTTAGCTAGCGCCCAAAAGCGAATTGCCGACGCCGGAAAAAATGGCAATCTTTCTGGACTGGGTTCAATCAATAATGGTTCAGCTTGGTCCCCAAACGTGCAATCCGATTACCAGTTGGCCTATTTAGATCGTCAAGCCGGGGAGTGGACTGCCACCCTCAGTAAAGGGGATGAATATACTGAAGTGCATTTGGGCTCGACCTTAGCTGATGGTTCAAAAGTGATTTCAATTGACCATCAGGGAGTGGTCCTTGAACCTATTCAAGGAAAAAATATCACATTAGGTTTTCAAGATAGCGTTAATTTAGATACTAATAATCTATCCGCAAACTCTTCATCCAATAATGTCCGTTCCGTTATAGAAAAAGATATCAATTCAAATTTAGAGAATAAACCGACTAATGCTCAAATTGCTAAAATTTTAGGGATTACTTCCGCTCCTGCGCCGGCAACTGTGCCTGGTGCTAATTCCAATTCTGCTAATTCTACTAGTAGTAACGCTCCGCCCAGTAACGCTACACCACCTACTCCTGCCCCAGCGCCTCAAACCACTCCAAATAATCCGGCCGCCAATATCAATGTACCCAATCCGGTATCTGCTCCGAGCAGTTCTGCTCCCAATAGTAACTCAGTGATTCCTGCGCCGGTGCTAAAACCGGTATCGGTCCAAGAGCTAAAAAAGCATCAATTTCAACAAATAGCAGAGAACAAAGATACCGCGCTTGATCAAGGAAAAGGTTAGATCGAATCCCCCTCTACGCCGTGACACGATACGGATAAGTTAATTGACCTGAATCACTACTCTTCTATTTAAGGCCGCTCGATTAGGACTGGAAGGCTCCGCGATTGGTTCGCTACTGCCTCTACCTTCGGTAGCGATACGGTTTTGGTGGATTCCTGCATCAAATAGATAAGAACTAATGACGCCGGCATAACTTTGAGACAACTCTAATTGGCTTCGAAGATTATACACTTCATCGGTATAACCGGTTACTTTAATGACCGAAAGTGGATATTGACTGGCAAATTTTTTCACAAACATGGCCATTTTTTTTAGTTCTTTTTGCTTTGCTCCTTTAACACGAGTGGACATCGGTTCAAAGTATTGATCTGTTGGTATGATAATGGTTAATCGATCTCCTTGTTGCATGATAATCATTCCTGCCGTTTGCATTTGTGAAATCTGATGCTTGATCACGGCGGTGTTGGGTGGGGGCAGCGCAGTGCTGGCAGCATAACATGCTATGGCAACTAGAGACAGCAGTAACAAGGCTAATTTTTTAAACATAGTTTGTTCCTAGGTTACGGGTTTACATCGCTTATTTTACCAGATAATCTATGCTTTTTGCATTAGTTAAGATCGGTTGTGGAAGAAATGAAAATAATAATAAAAAATTGCTTAGTATTATTGCTATTATTAACCTGGTTTGCTGCAAACCCACAAATAGTGTTTTCAGCTCCCTCAGCAGATTCTCAGCGAATTGCCCTCTTGTTGCCATTGCAGGGGGTTTATGGAGAATCAGGTCAGTCAATTCGTGATGGTTTTTTAGCTGCTTTTTACCAATCGCTCTCCTATGACAGCAACCCGCCAACTATCCAAATTATTGATACCAGCGCAGGAAATGTAGTCGCTCTTTATAAACAAGCCATTACTCAACGAGCTAGTATGGTGGTAGGCCCATTAAGCAAAGAACAAGCTTTACAATTAATCCAAGCGCCGTTACCCATTCCTACTTTAGTACTCAATACTCTATCTATACCCCAAAATATCAACAACCTCTATCAACTAGCTCTTGCACCAGAAGTAGAAGCTAAGCAAGTAGCCGACAAAGCTTATCAAGATGGTAAAAGAACTGCTGTAATTGTTGCTCCCAACGATGAGTGGGGAGCAAGAGTAGCCCAGGCTTTTTTGTCGGAGTGGGCCCAATTGGGGGGCAAGGTAGCAGGCCAAACCTACTATGGAGAACCCAATGGATTGGCAACTCAAGTTTCGCAATTATTACATGTTGACCAATCTGAACAACGCTCCAAAGATTTAAAGAAAATTTTAAATCAAACCAATATGCGCACCATTCCATACCGCCGGCAAGATTTTGATATCATTTTTTTGGCTGCCCAACCTGAAATGGCGCGTCAAATACGCCCTTTGTTTAATTTTTATTATGCTTCGAATATACCTATTTATGCCACCTCTCATATATACAGTGGAACCCCCAATCCGCAATTGGATCAAGATTTGAATGGGGTGAAATTTTGTGCAATGCCTTGGTTAATTGATCAGGAAAAATTACCTTCAATCTTACAAGCAGATTTTCGCAGTATCCAATTTAATTTTCCTCAAGAAATGCAAAAACAACCCCAATTATTTGCGCTGGGAGTTGATAGCTATTATCTAGCGCAGCAAATTTTGTCTAAGCGCCTGGTGAGGGAAAACCAAGGAGCTACCGGCATATTGAAATTTCAATCCGATCGAAAATGGTTGCGAGAATTGGATTGGGCTCAAATAGTTGATGGAAAACCTGTATTGATTGCAAATGAAAAAACTGACCGGCCAGCGAGCTGAAAATTTAGCTCAGCAATACTTAGAGCGACAGGGTCTGGTTTGTATTCAGCGGAATTTCCGTTGTTCTTCCGGTGAAATAGATTTAATAATGCGTGATGGAATCATGATTATATTTGCAGAGGTTCGCTATCGAAAAGCTTTTGACTATGGAGAGAGCGTTGAAACCGTGGTCCGCGCTAAACAGCAGCGAATTATCCGGGCTGCTTGGTGTTATTTGATTGAAAACCATTTTGTAGATAAAATACACGGGCGATTTGATGTCATTGGTGTAGACGTGAATGAGCAAATAAACTGGATTCAAAATGCCTTTGAGGTAGAATACTAACTCAAAAGATATTTAAAGGTGAGACCCCTTTGTGGAGTCAATATCTTTCCAGATCATTCGGCTAGCGCCCATAGGCATCAAGTTAAAGAATTTTCTCCAAAAATGCCGTCATTGCGACCCGGAGCGAAGCGAGGAGGGAAGCAATCCAGTACAGAATTTCTACAAAGTACCAACTGGATTGCTTCCGCTCCGGGTTGCGCAATGACGATGCTTTGGAACAAAGTGTATTACTAGTAGAGATCATTAATGGACATGTACAATAGAATAAAACAACTGTTTGAAGAAAGTATTCAGACCAAAATTTTAGCTGCAGAGGAATTACCTGAAGCGATTCATGCAGCGGGGGAAATTATGGTTCAATCACTCTTAGATGGCGGGAAAATTTTAAGCTGCGGGAATGGCGGTTCCGCCGCCGATGCCCAACATTTCTCAGCAGAAATGCTTAATCGTTTCGAAACTGAAAGACCCAGTTTGCCGGCGATTGCTCTTTCAACCGATACTTCAACGCTGACTTCTATCGCCAACGACTATAGCTACGATGAAGTTTTTGCTAAGCAAATAAAAGCATTGGGCCAGCCGGGAGATGTTTTATTGGCTATAAGCACCAGCGGACATTCCAAGAATGTAGTCCAGGCCGTTTTGGCCGCACAGCAGCGTGAAATGGAGGTGGTAGCTTTAACAGGCAAAGATGGCGGCATCATTGCTTCCTTGTTACATGAAAATAACGTCGAAATTAGAGTGCCTGTCAGTTCTACCGCCCGGATACAAGAAGTACACCTGTTGATTATCCATTGTTTATGTGACTTTATCGATCATCGTTTGTTTGTTGCTGCGGAGGAATAATAAAATGAAGCGTTTATGTTTAAAAATTTTTATCTCAATACTTTGTGTTTGCTTGACCGGTTGTATCCCTTTGATTATTGCTGCTGTAGGCGCCACAGCCGGTGGTGCGATCATTTATGATAAACGCAGCAGCAAAGTGATCCTTCAAGATCAGGAAATTACCAATAAAGCTTTAGGCATTTTAAATTCCGATCTTCAATTAAAAGGAGTAGCGAGAGTTTCTATTTCCACCTTCGACCATATAGTGTTAATGGTTGGCCAGGTAAAATCGGAATACCTTCGTCAGCGCGCTTATGACGACGTTAGTCAAGTGCCCAGCATTCGTAGAATATACAACCAAGTACAAATTTCTTCTGTATTAACTGCCTTGGATCAAAGTAAAGATGCTTGGATTACTTCAAAAGTAAAATCTGCCATGTTAGCCAAATCGGGTCTAAGGTCTTCTCAAATTAAAGTGGTGACCGAAGACAAAGTCGTGTATTTAATGGGATTAGTAACCCCCAATCAAGCCAAATTAGCCACCGAGGTAGCGAGAAACGTTAGCGGAGTGGAAAAAGTGGTACAGGTATTCGAATATGAAACTTAAATTTTACCAAAAAATCCCCCTATCCTTACCCGATGAGGGATCGCAAGGGAGAGTAGAGCGGAGTTCGGTATCGAAACAGCAAGCGGAAATTGCCGATGAACTCTAGTGAAATAGTTATTTTTGTAGCTACAGGAATCTTACCTGGTATTTTTGCCATCACTGTTCATGAACTAGCCCATGGCTGGGTTGCCAATAAATGCGGCGATCAAACCGCATTTATGATGGGCCGTATAACATTAAACCCTTTTAAACATATTGATATCGTACGAACCATCATAATGCCCTTGTTCACTTATTTTTTCTTTAATGTCTTTTTTGCTGGAGCTAAGCCAGTTCCGGTTGCTTGGCACAATCTTCGTCATCCTCGGCGTGATATGGCTTTAGTTGCTGCGGCCGGACCGGCTGCCAATTTATTGATGGCTATTGGTTGGGGGTTAATCGGTAAATTAGCTTCGTTGGTCTCACCCGATGCGAGCCTGGTGCTTTCCATGGTGGGGCATTTTTTCCTTTTAGCGGGTTATTTAGGGGTTTTAATCAATTGCATTTTGCTGATTTTCAACTTGATTCCTATTCCTCCGCTGGATGGAAGTAGAATCGTATCGAGTATCTTACCTGCGCAAGCGGCACAAATTTATGAAAAAATAGAATCTTACGGAATTTTTATTTTGATTATTTTAGTTTATGTGGATTTCAATTTTACGCATATTCTTTTGAGGTCACTGCATTTCTTACTTTTTTCAATACTAAATACATTAGGTCTGCAAATATGAATTTAGAAAGAAGACAATTAGCTAACGCTATCCGCGCTTTGGCTATGGACGCTGTGCAAAAAGCAAATTCCGGACATCCAGGAATGCCCATGGGAATGGCTGACATAGCTGAAGTCATTTGGAATGATTTTTTAAAATATAATCCGCAAAATCCTTCATGGCCAAACCGAGACCGGTTTTTGTTATCTAATGGCCATGGCGCTATGTTGCAATATGCGTTGCTGTATCTAACTGGGTATGACGTCACTATTGAAGATATTAAAAATTTTCGTCAATTACATTCTAAAACACCCGGCCATCCGGAGCTAGGGGATACTCCCGGAGTTGAAACTACTACTGGTCCACTTGGACAAGGAATAGCTAATGGAGTGGGCATGGCTTTAGCAGAGAGAATATTAGCCAACTATTTTAATCGCCCAGGACATCCGATCGTCGATCATTATACCTATGTTTTTGCAGGAGACGGTTGTTTAATGGAAGGGGTTTCTCATGAAGCTTGTTCACTTGCAGGCACATGGGGATTAAATAAATTGATTGTTTTTTGGGATAACAACGGTATTTCAATTGATGGTCAAGTAGGAGAATGGTTTACTGATAATACTCCTGCAAGGTTTAAAGCATATCATTGGCATGTCATTGAAGCAGTTGATGGGCATAGTAGCCAAGCCGTTAGTGAGGCTATCCAGCAGGCAAGAGCTCAAACCGATAAGCCCACTTTGATTTGTTGTAAAACCACCATTGGTTTTGGTGCTCCAAATTTAGGCGGTACTGAAAAAGCCCACGGCTCACCTTTGGGAGAGAAAGAAATTGCTTTAGCAAGACAAAACTTAGGTTGGCCGTATCCTCCATTTGAAATACCAGCCGAAATTAAAGCAGCTTGGGATAAAAAAGAGCGTGGGCGTGTTTTGGAAAAGGAATGGCAACAGCAATTTCAAGTCTATGCAAAAGAATATCCTCAACTCGCCTCTGAATTCAAACGACGCTTGAATCATGAATTGCCGCAGAATTGGCAATCGTTATCCGATCAACTGATTCAAGCTCTTCAAACTAAACCGCAGGAAGTGGCTACTCGAAAAGCTTCTCAAATCTGTTTAGATGTTTTGGCGCCGGCATTACCCGAACTAATTGGCGGCTCAGCCGATTTAACTGAATCTAACTGCACGCATTGGCAGGGGTCTAAACCAATTGTGCATGGCCATTTTAATGGCAACTATATCCATTACGGGGTTCGTGAATTTGGTATGTGTGCGATTATGAATGGCTTAGCAGTCCATGGTGGGATAATCCCATTCGGTGGAACCTTTTTAGTGTTTTCGGATTATGCCCGAAATGCCATTCGTTTATCTGCGTTGATGCGGCAAAAGGTAATTTATATTTTCAGCCACGATTCCATTGGTTTGGGCGAAGATGGACCTACTCATCAACCTATAGAACACGCAGCCTCTTTGCGTCTAATTCCTGGGATACGAGTTTGGAGACCCTGTGATACAGTGGAAACAGCAGTGGCCTGGCAGCAAGCTGTGCAACATTCAGGGCCTAGTTGCCTATTGTTAACCAGACAAAATGTTGCTCATCAGCCACGTTCCGCCGCCGTGGTGGACAATATTCAAAAGGGTGGTTACATTTTATTCGAACCGGTTTCCCATTGGCAGGACAATAAAGGAGTGATCATTGCTACCGGTTCAGAAGTACAGTTAGCTGTAACTGCCGCTCAGCAATTACAGCAACAAGGGATCGCTCTGCGGGTGGTTTCCATGCCTTGTGTTGAAATATTTAAGCAGCAAGATCGTGCTTATCGAGAATCTGTATTACCGCCTGATTTAACTGTGCGCATCGCCGTCGAGGCAGGTGTTACAGATTATTGGTATCAATTTGTGGGATTAAAAGGAAAAGTCATTGGTATCGATCGTTTTGGCCTATCCGCCCCCGCTAAAGCCGTTTACTCAGAATTGGGAGTAACTGTTGAAAAAGTCATCAGTACTGTCAAAGACATGATAGTTGTGTAAAATAGACCTTCAGTTATCTTTGGAGAAATAAAATGCCTATTAAAATTGCTATTAATGGTTTTGGAAGAATTGGCCGCAACATTTTGCGAGCTGTCTATGAATCTCATTTTAGTAAAGATTTCGAAGTGGTTGCCATAAATGATTTAACCGATTTAAAAACCAATGCTCACTTATTCAAATATGACAGTGTCCATGGCCAATTTTCCGGCGCTGTTTCCACCGAAGGTAGTGATTTAGTGGTTAACGGCAATAAGATCAAGGTGTGCGCTGAAAGAGACCCGTCAAAATTACCTTGGGGGAATTTAAACATTGACGTGGTATTAGAGTGTACCGGGCTCTTTACCGAACGTAATAAAGCAGAAATACATTTAAAATCAGGGGCTAAGAAAATTTTGATTTCTGCTCCGGCTGGCAAAGATGTGGATGCTACCATTGTTTACGGAGTTAACCACAATACTTTGAAGCCTGAGCATACAGTGGTTTCTAATGGTTCCTGCACAACCAATTGCATTGCCCCGCTGGCCAAGGTAATCCATGATTCATTTAAAATAAAACGCGGCTTGATGGTAACGGTTCATGCTTATACCAATGATCAGCGTTTAACCGACAGTGCTCATAATGATCTACGGCGCGCGCGCGCTGCTGCCTTATCTATGATTCCTAGTAAAACGGGTGCAGCTTCGGCGATTGGGTTGGTAATTCCAGAGTTGTCAGGAAAATTAGATGGCTATGCAGTTCGAGTGCCGGTACCTAATGTCTCTTTAATCGATTTGACGGTAGAATTAGAAAAACCTGCTACGGCAGAAGAGATTAACGTGGTCATGCGGCAAGCTTCTCAAGGTAATTTGAAGGGCGTATTGGATTACACGGATGAGCAGCTGGTTTCGATAGATTATAATCATTGCCCAGCCTCAGCGACTTTCGACTCCACTCAAACTCGTGTTATAGATAAAACTTTAGCGAAAGTAATTGCCTGGTATGACAACGAATGGGGTTTTTCCAATCGGATGTTAGATGTCGCCCGTTTGATGGGAAGCAATTCTCGCTAGTCCGATTTGGTAAGTGTTCATGGGGTCCCATCATCTACCCCATGAACATTAACTTCAATATTGGCCGTTCTGCGTAGGCATATTCATTCTCGTGATCGGTTACTATTCCATAGATCGTGAACATTTTCGGGCCCCGGCTTTCGCCGGAGCAGACTCTACGCCAGTAGATGGTTTAAAAAGTTAAACCCGACAATATTTAAAAAATTTATTGCTTATCGAACAAAGCTTTCAGCGGCGTGCAATCTAAAATGGTGTCTGAACATTTGCGGAAAATTTCCAGAATTTGATCCGTGGATAATTTTTCGCTTTTGTTTGTTTCGACGATCAGTCTGGTCAAACGACAGGCGACTTTCATATGCTCCACAGATGCTTCCGCCACTTGGCTAAAAGTGTTGATAATGCTTTCTTCTTCCTCGCCGAAAGCTTCATCATACAAGTTATCAATAAACTCTTCTTCCTGCGGACTCGTCAAAGATTTTTTTTTAGACATGCTGCTCCCTCTTAAATAAATAAATAAAGAAATAATAACGGTATGTTATCTTAGCTGCAAGAGCAAATTAAAAAAACCTGTCGTCACTGAGAATGTCATGAAGATTTCGAAAATGCCACCCAAATATATCCATTGACCTAAAATTTCGACCGTGGAATCGCTTATACCTTAAAATTTAAGGGTTTCTTAAGGTATTAGCACTAATATTGGGCAGAAATTGCGCTAATATTAAACAGTAAAGTAATATTATAATGAAATTTGAGGTATATTTTATGAAAAAAGTCACTTATTTGGGGATAGGATTATTGGCTTTTGCTATCAATACTTATGCTACCAGCTACGAGCTTGTCCTTAATATTTATAATGACAATCCGGCGAATGCAATGAAGTATGCTCCGCCAGGAACTTGGAACTGTGTAGCTCATGTCGATCCTCCTACAATTGGGCCTAACAGCTATTACACATTAAGAGTATCTTCTGGTTCTTCCCCTAACACGACTAACTGTGATGTTGGTGAGAACAGTTACATTAACTTTACATATTATTATCTAAACAATACGGGAATATTTTGCACAATACAGGCTACAGCTAATTATAGCAGTAGCGGCAATTATTGGTACACTCCCCCCTCAGTATATATGGGTGGAGGCGTTAAATGCGGCATTCCAACCACTTCTCCTAACCCAGATGGTAGTTACGATATTCATATTAACATGTGAGTACATGCGCAGAATATTATCTGTATTGAATCTAGTTGGCTGAAATCAAGACAACCTTGCCTTAGCGAGAATGGGTGAGGTAGAATGTTCGCCACTATGAGTATTATTAATGTTTTAAAAATGGCTGAACTCGATTTGGCCAATAAAAAAGTGATCGTTCGTGAAGACCTCAATGTACCATTTCAAAATGGTCAAATTAGTGATTTCACCCGAATTGAAAAATGTATTCCCACTTTAAAAAAAGCGCTGCAGGCTCAAGCCCGAGTCCTAGTGTTATCACATCTAGGCAGGCCAAAAGAAGGTCAGTTTGATCCGCAAGCTTCTTTAGCTCCAGTAGCCAAAGCTTTATCCGACCAATTGGGACAACCCGTGCCTCTGTTAACGGATTGGCTTAACGGAGCCGAAATTGGTCCAGGACAGATTGCTTTAGCTGAAAACGTCCGGTTTTTGGTGGGCGAAGAGAGTAACCAGCCTGAGCTAGCTGAAAAAATGGCACAACAATGTGATATTTTTGTCATGGACGCTTTTGCCACAGCCCATCGGGCACAAGCTTCAACAGTGGGCATTGCCCAACATGCACCCATTGCTTGTGCTGGGTTACTATTGATGGCTGAGCTCGAAGCTTTATCCAAAGCACTGGAGCGTCCAAAAAAACCGTTAGTAGCAGTGATTGGCGGTTCTAAAGTTTCCACTAAAATTCATTTGCTAAAAAATTTACTGGAAAAAGTAGACGGTCTAATTGTTGGAGGCGGAATAGCCAATACTTTCTTGGCTGCTGAGGGCTATCCAGTAGGCAAATCTTTATATGAGCCTACCTGGATTTGGCAGGCTAAGGAATTGATCAATCAGGCACGAAAGTTACAAATTGATTTTCCCTTACCCCATGACGTGGTCGTTGCTGCTGAAATGAGTCCTAATGCTAAAGCAATAACCAAATCAGTAGATGCGATCGAATCCACTGATGTCATTTTAGATGTTGGCCCGGTTACATCAAAAGTGTATGCAGAATATATCGTTGACGCAGGCACTATTGTTTGGAATGGGCCGTTAGGGGTATTCGAATATCCCCAATTTAGCCATGGCACTCAGGCACTAGCTAAAGCCATCGCCAGCAGTCACGCTTTTTCGATTGCCGGAGGAGGCGATACCTTGTCCGCCCTGAGTCAATTTGGTTTAAGTGATAAAATTTCTTACATTAGTACCGGTGGAGGAGCCTTTTTGGAGTTCCTAGAAGGGGCCACTTTACCGGCAGTTGCAATGTTAATTAAAAGAGCTGCCAGTTTATGATCAAACAGGAACATTTTGTTCGACGTACCAAAATTATTGCTACCTTAGGACCAGCCACTGACAATTATGAAGCCTTGTCAGGAATTATTTCAGCCGGAGTCAATGTGGTTCGACTGAATTTTTCTCACGGCAGTAAGGCTGATCATCAGAACCGCATTGAGTTAATCCGAAAAATAGCGGCCGAACAGCAAAAGGTGATTGGTATTTTAGCCGATTTACAAGGTCCTAAAATACGAGTGGCTAATTTTAAAGAAAAATCAGTTTTTTTAAAAAAAGACTCAGTATTTACTTTAGATGCTGAATTAGATGAAAACGCCGGCACGGTCGAACAAGTCGGAATTGACTATAAAAACTTACCGAATGATGTGAAACCGCAAGATATTCTTTTATTAGATGACGGCCGTCTGAGATTTGAGGTCACTGAAGTAAAAGGACCGCGAGTAATATGCCGAGTGGTGACCGGAGGTACATTGTCCAACCATAAAGGCATTAACCGCCTCGGAGGTGGATTAACGGCAGAAGCTTTAACGGAAAAAGATAAAAGAGATATGCAATTTGCTCTCAGCTTAGGCGTGGATTATATTGCTATTTCTTTTCCAAGAAACGCCCAAGACATGCACAATGCCCGCCGCTTAATTCAAGAATACTCTAACGGTGAAACCGAAAATTTTACTGGGTTAATTGCCAAGATTGAACGAGCCGAAGCCATCCCCGCTATCGAAGAGATTATCAAAGCTTGTGAAGGAGTGATGGTAGCCAGAGGCGATTTAGCAGTGGAAATCGGTGACGCTGAAGTCCCCATGGTTCAAAAAGAAATTATTAGACGGGCACGCCAATTAAATAAGCCGGTGATTATTGCTACCCAAATGATGGAGAGCATGATTAGTAATACAGTGCCCACACGAGCGGAAGTCTCGGATGTGGCTAATGCAGTTTTGGATAATGTGGATGCAGTGATGCTGTCAGCCGAAACAGCCAGTGGGCAATACCCCATCGCCGTAGTTGAAGCAATGGCTCGAGTATGCCGCGCAGTTGAGCAACAACCGAGAATGCATCTTTCCCGGCATCGTTTGGAAACTCGTTTTGAACGAGTTGATGAAGCCATTGCTATGGCTACTATGTACACTGCCAATCATTTAGATATTACCGCTATTATTACCTTAACCGAATCTGGCCGGACTCCCCTATGGATGTCTCGTATCCGCACAGCTATTCCCATTTATGCTTTAAGCCGGTCGGTGCGAACATTAGGCAGAATGACTTTATATCGAGATGTGTTCCCGATCAATTTTGATGTGACTCAATATCATTATGCTGATATCAACCGAGAGGCTATCCGTACTCTCTTCAATTTAGGATTGATTGGTGCAGAAGATTTAATCATCTTAACGACTGGAGATTACGTTGGTGTGACTGGTGCTTCTAATGCAATGAAGATATTAGAAGTCGATAAAATCATATGACCAATAGCTGGACAATGATATTATCTGCGCTGGCCGCCATAATCCTGATATGGTTGCTGGTAAGGACAGTACGAACCAATCCTGAAGCTTTTAATAAAGAAAATTTTGGTAAAAGCGCCTATACCATCGGTTTACTCACTCTAATAATCATCGCAGTGATTGTTTTCTGCGTTGCGATCTTACGTTCAAGTTAAAATCGGAGGAAGTTTTTATGCCTTTAATTACTCTACGCCAATTATTAGACCATGCTGCAGAAAATAATTATGGTGTGCCGGCCTTTAATGTAAACAATTTGGAACAACTCAGAGCAGTAATGGAAGCTGCGGCTGAAGTGGATAGCCCGGTTATTGTACAGGCGTCTGCCGGTGCAAGAGAATATGCCGGTGCGGTTTTTATCTATCATTTGATCCAGGCCGCTATTCAAGAATGGCCGCAAATACCGGTTTGTATGCATCAAGATCATGGTGGTTCTCCGGCGATTTGTTTACGGTCGATCCAATTAGGTTTCTCTTCAGTCATGATGGATGGCTCATTAAAAGAAGATATGAAAACGCCCAGTGACTATGAATATAACGTCCAAGTTACTCGCAGGGTAGTAGAAATGGCTCACAGCGGAGGTGTTTCGGTAGAAGGCGAACTGGGGGTTTTAGGGTCTTTAGAAACTAAAATGGCTGCTAAGGAGGATGAATCCGGAGCTGAACGTGAATTGCATGAAAGCGAAATGCTCACTGATCCAGATCAAGCGGCTGACTTTGTTAAAGCCACAGGTGTAGATGCATTAGCCATTGCCATCGGCACCAGTCATGGGGCCTATAAATTCTCCAGACCTCCCACAGGAGATGTGTTGGTAATTGAACGGATCCGGCAAATCCATCAGCGCTTACCTAATACCCATTTGGTTATGCATGGGTCCTCCTCTGTTCCCCAGGATTGGTTGAAAGTCATCAATGAAAATGGTGGTAAGATTAAAGAAACTTATGGTGTTCCGGTAGCTGAAATCCAAAAAGGAATCCAATCTGGGGTTCGTAAGATTAATATCGATACCGATTTAAGATTAGCTGCAACTGGAGCGATCCGTAAGTATTTTAACCAATATCCTGATGCTTTTGATCCTCGTAAATATTTAAACGAATCTAAAGTAGCGATGCGGCAAATTTGCAAAGCGCGTTATCAAGAATTTGGCGCCGCAGGCCAGGCCAGTAAAATCAGCAAGATATTTTCTTTAGAGCAAATGGCCAAACGTTATAAAGAACAAAAAGTTAGGATCGCAGAATGAAACCCCAGCCATGTAAGGGAGGGTATCAATTTTTAAAAAGTGTGGTTGATCTATCGCATTTGCCGCCAGATAAGGGTTGTGAGGTGGCTTTTATCGGCCGTTCCAATGCAGGCAAATCTAGTGCAATCAATGCCATAACAGGTATTCGAGGTTTAGCTAGAACCAGCAGTACGCCCGGTCATACTCAGATGATCAATTTTTTTATAACCGATGAACCTAATCGAAGGTTAGTGGATTTGCCGGGTTATGGTTACGCTAAGGTTCCTCGAACTACTAAGGAACGATGGCAAAAAGCGATTCATCAATATTTAGAAACCAGAACCAGTCTCAAAGGATTAATTTTGGTTATGGATATACGCCATCCATTGAAAGAATCGGATCAACAATTAATTAGTTGGACTGTAAAATGTGCAGTTCCAGTGCACATTTTACTAACTAAAGCGGATAAATTATCCCATGCTGAAGCTAAAAAGGTGCTAAAAGAGGTTGTCTCGGCATTAAATTCATTGGGTCCTAATATCTCGGTACAAATTTTTTCAGCCATGGAACTGGAAGGTAAAGAACAAGCCCAATCCTGCTTAGACCAATGGTTAGGCTTCCCATAATAATGTACATAATGGTCAGTAATTTCCGCTTCAGCGAAACATTTCCTGATGAGGGATCGCAAGGGAGAGGAGAGCGGAGCGACCTTTCCCTTCATT
>JAFEDN010000300.1 GCA_018241585.1 Pseudomonadota bacterium
CACTCATGATCGCTTGTATTTTCACGCAAGCGAGATTTCTTGATCCCGGACATCGATCTTTCAATGAGATATCTAGGCCCACTTGTGAGCTATCTCCAATGATCACTTCATTAATACAGCCAATCGCTTTCAGACTAACTGAGTTTCCAGAAAAACTGTTTTCTAACAGAGCTTCCAGAATTTCTTTAAAAAATTCGACAGCTTTATCATTCATTTTTTTATGTAATGATTGCTTACTAATAGATAAATCTTCATTTTCAAAAGCCCCAGTTAAATCTTCCAATTGAGAGCATAGAAAAATAGTTAATCAATCCTTATAATAATAGCTTAACTACCCACTTACAGAATGAGACCATTGCCTATTTATATGTTTATGCCTGGTATTCCAGGTTCAACCACGGCACAAGGATACAATCAGTGGATTCCCTTATCCTCTGTTGATTGCGGCGTTGGACGAATCATAGATACTGCACCTGGACGAGTGGTTGACCGTATTCGATCTACTCCGCTGGGAACAGAAATGGAAATCACTAAGCCTCTGGATCAAAGCTCTCCATTATTATTCAGCCAGGTTTGCGGCGGGCCTGCCATTTCCGAAGTCAAAATTGACGTCTGTCGCGCGACTACAGATGGATTAGTGAGTTACTGGCAATATGTACTCAGTAATGTTTTACTCAGTGAATATTGTGCATTTTGCGACACTGACAATGGTCATTTGGAATTCATTACCCTGAATTATACGGACATCGAAATCAGCTTTATTCTGTATGACGATTATGACACTCCTACATCAGCCGTTAGAGCACAGGCAGCGGTGGGCTGCCAGCCTAGCCAAGCAACTCATATCAGACGACCAATTCAAGCCAAGACGTTAGAAGGGTTTAATTTATTTATAGCTACTGTATATGGAGAAGCCGGTGGCGTTCAAATTGGAAATCAAGCAGCTTGGCAAGCTGTCGGTTCCGTGATCATGAATCGTATTCATTCTGGAATTTGGCATCGGTATGCTACTTCTGACGATATTATTAAGCACACGGGCTTTAATGCCTATGCCAACCCAAGTGTAATCAATTGGAACCACGTAAATTTTAATAATAAACACATCAAAAATCATCAGCAATTCTTTAGGGCATGGGCGGCGTTACACGGCCAATCAATAAACCATCATAACGCCATGACTAGACAAGAACAAAATACATTAACACAAATGAAAAAAGCGTTACAAAATATTTACGATGGCCAATCAATTACCAAAGCCAACTATTACTATAGCCCCCGATCTATGCATGGGAAACAACCTAGTTTTTTATCTCATCTGAAGAACCCAGAACAATACAAAGTACCTATTCCAGGCATCTCAGAACATGATTTTAAGTTTTATTATATCCCTCCACAGATTGAAAGA
Source organism: Pseudomonadota bacterium (assembly GCA_018241585.1). Taxonomy (GTDB): domain Bacteria; phylum Pseudomonadota; class Gammaproteobacteria; order Coxiellales; family Coxiellaceae; genus JAFEDN01. The sequence continues at coordinate 1,406 of JAFEDN010000300.1, forward strand.
GCTGCGGGAAAAAAATTATGAAACAATTTCTTTTTTGGATTTTCCTATTAGTTTCTACTTCTGCTAATGCCGTTATAGTGGATTCCATGTTCATCATTGGCACGGATTATAAACTGCTTCACATTTCTAACGACCAGCACTCAGGATATTTATATGCAGAAAATTATCAACATCAAAATATTCTGATTTATAAGTCTAAATCTCCCTACCCACCTAATAGTAACTTTAGCACGGATACAATAAAAGGCACAGACATAATAGCTGTTAGTTTTGATTGTAATACAGAAATTTGTACTCGCTATTTCAATCGAAGAACCAATAAAATAAGCAGTATTTATTCGAATGTTTTAGATTATAACAGTAAAAAGGGTACAGTTGCCTATTATCTCAAAAATAAAAATCTAATAGTTATCAATCGAGCTTTTGAAAATTGTAAGAAATCCTTAACTTATTCCCTAACAATCTACCCTAATTCAATCTTTGGTGATAAAACTTATTTTCTTAAGAATGGCGATTTACAAGTCGATTATGCTGACACTCAAGGAAATGAGCATGGACTTAAAATTTTTCACATCAATTATCCTAAACTATTCGATAACTGCACAAAAAGGTAATTATCCAATTAAATCTCTTTAAGCCAGTAAATTGTGTTCACAATTATAAAAATGCTTTTACAAATTTTCAGCAAGAATTATAAAGTAGCACCCTACTTTATCTCC
>JAFEDN010000301.1 GCA_018241585.1 Pseudomonadota bacterium
ATCCACCTCCTGGTTTGTCACCAGATTTGATCATCTCATAAGTCGCGTTATCTACTTTCTTACTCTGAAACTCCCAACCGAATAATGACCGATAGAATTCTTTTGCTTTATGAGCATCCGGGGTCATCAACTCATTCCAACAAAATTCACCCTGCTTGGGCATGTTTTTATCCATAACGATCTCCTTAAAATTAGAGATGGTACTTTCAAATGGATACCTTGTCGATTATAAAATTAGTAAAGTTAGTAGCTCAAAGCCATACCCATCATTACTGGTCGATATGTCGTCAAGCCGTTAAAAGAAATGCTTCATGTTTCCATTCAACAATGCTCGGTAAAGCCAATACCAGATTAGCAGAACATAACCCTTTAAACTGTAAGCACTTAAAGAAACTACGGATTGAGTAAACAAAAATAGCCAAAGTCCTTCTTTTATAGAATTGCATGTTTTCATATAAAAAGGAAAGTACTTCTCTGGGTTGAAGGCGATCAAGACGTAATACGCCTTTGCTAACCCAGTAAATTCTTAATGTAAAAATATTACTCAACATAAGCATTTACTTGGTATAACTTCATTTAGGTCAAGATTTATCTAAAGGAAGCTCTATGGGATGAAGCTTCACCCATGATTTCCAAGGCGCTGGATTTATATCCTGGATTATTGATGACGGCTTTGAGCAAAGCTTCTTTATCATCCGTATAAAGAGTCAGATTATTCACTGCTTGCGTCAAAGCCACCAATAAAGATATTTGATTGGTTAATTGAGGCCACCAGCTTTCCGCATTGATGATGATTTCGGATATGGTAAACGGTGTGGCAATCACCGTCATTCCAGTCGAGTGATTTAACTGGTTGAAACTGACCGCTTTTGGCATCTTGCCAAGTCAATGCAATGCACCGATTGGATTTAATGCCAAAGATGAAGAATTTTTCTAAAATAGCAATATCCGGCCAAGCGGTAATTAAAGGTTTCAAAGATTCATGGCGACCACCCAATGAACTGATAAATAACCATTCCTGCAATTGATCTTGTTGAATCCATTGCCGAATTGAAAAGGGATTATCTTGATCGTGGATGTAACACAGTGATTTTAAATAAGTGGCTAACACTGATTTAATTGAAATTGCAGTCTTTTCCGAAAATGGCTGTTATTAAAAAACAAATGAAATTCTGCTAATAGCCATTGTTGGCCGATAAGCCGACTATCCTTATCGGTTGATAGGTAGAACCAGCCGATGGCCGCTAAAACCCCTACGCACAACAGCCACCAAGGTTACTTTTTGTAAGACTTGGCTGATCATCCGTAAATTGTGGAGAATGACTTGGCCACGGGTAGTATTTTTAATAGTTTGATTTGCCATAGATTGCATCCTTAAAAATATTGCCAAATGTCATCATTTGTCATACAATTAACACATACACTCAAAGAGGTACTTATGACCAAACCTGCTCCTTCTGAACACAAGTTGCATCGTGTATCTGTGCGTTTAGATACCGATCTTGAAACCAATGTCGAGCAATGGCTGGAAAAAAATCCGGGTATTCATTTGTCTCGCTTGATTAATTTGGCGATTAGGCGATTTATCAGTGAACCCCAGACCTTGCAACCTGTTTCCGTAAAGTCAGCTAAAGAAACCACTGTTAAACGCTCGATAAAAAAAATGATGCGTCAACATCAAGACATGTTGGATAAGCTGAAATAAATGAAAATTCAATTGTTGGAAGCCGAACATATTTTGGTTATTAACCAAGAAGTTTGTGCAAGAGAAAAACAAACTTCTCACTGCAGAAACCGTCATGCTTTGGAAAGCGCAATCGGCGCAGCTTTTTACCCTGGTGTTTATCCTTTTCAATATGGCGGGTTGGCTTCGGTGGCCGGTGCATTGTGTTATTTTTTGGCGAAAGCGCATCCTTTTATAGATGGTAACAAAAGAACAGCAGGTATTGCCTCGGCTATTTTTTTGGATATCAACGGCTATGAACTGCGTTATGCCATCAATATACAAAAAGGAAGTAATGCCTGGGCTGAAATTATTGATCAGGCTGCTCAATCCGCCATCTCTAAAGAAACATTGATGAAATGGTATGAAACCCATATGACAAAGAAAAAATAGAGAA
>JAFEDN010000302.1 GCA_018241585.1 Pseudomonadota bacterium
AAACTAAAGAGTCGCCTAAAGGCGAGGGAATTTGACCCCAAAGGGGACCTTAAACAATGTTTTCTTTATACGGGGTTTTGGAAAATTGCTGATATCATATCTAACACATTTTTCCCAAAACTCCTTATTTTCTTCTGCAAAAAGATTTGACAAAGAACGATGGGTTCTAGCAACTTTTGTCCAGGTCACTGGATTCAGAAATTCGGTAAGATACCTTGCAAATATAGGATCCATAAAGAAACTAATGATGTTTTTTTTCATCTAATCATTATAAGACATTGATAAGTGGTTTCAATATAAATCTTCGGTACGCACGTAAAGACCCTGGAATCTATAATTAGCCTTGATTTTCTAATTTAAAGCTTTAACGCTGAGGGCATTGAAGCCAGCTTTAATCCCCTCCAAAAAATACTCAGACCCAGCAGAGAAGCGAAAAAACCTTAACTTATTCTTAGCTATCTGAACAACACTGCCAAGATTTCGTATTATCTATAAACACTACAACCCGGGATTCTATAAAAATATTATTTATCATATGCCTATATGAGGCTTACTGTTAGGAATGCTATATGGGAAAAATCCCACAAAACGAAGGTATATTCTCTGGCATATATTTTTTCTTTAGGGACTATTAACTGTATGCCGTTTTTCTTGATTTGATTTTTTAAATAATCATCAACTTTTTTGTTACGAAAAACGAACAGAAGATATCCCAGCATTTTGTTAATTTGAATGTTAACATAAGAGAACATAGTCTCCTCCATAGATGTCATTGATCATTCTTGTAGAAAAATAAAGCGCAAATTCATATAATGGAACCCCTAAAGATTAAGGAGAATTTGGTGGCAATGGATATGTTAATACCCAAAATTGAGGGCCCTATAACTGCTAACGGATATCAAAAGTGGATTCCCTTATTTTCCCTCAATTGTGGGGTGGGACGGAAAATAGAAACCGCACCAGGACGCGTCAGTGACCGTATACATTCGGATGCGCTTGGCACGGAAATGGAAATTATCAAACCTATTGATCAATCTTCGCCGTTGTTATTTAGTGAGGCTTGCGGCGGGCCTGCCATTTCAAAAGTAAAAATTGATATGTGTCATTCTTCCACGGACGGATTGACCATGTATTTACAATATATCCTCAGTAACGTGCTAGTCAGTGGCTATCATCTGCATGTCGATGCAGAGAGCACCTATGAACTCATCACCCTTAATTATACAGATTAAAAAATCCTGAACAATATAAAGTATCTATTGCTGGTGTCCATGATCATGATTTTAAGTTTTACTCCATTCCGGCTCACGTTGAAAGAGTTGCAGGCAAAAAACCATGAACAAAATACTATTGGGGGTTCTTTTATTTTTTCTAACCTCAGCCCAGGCGGCAATAGTGGATTCCATGTTAGTGAATGGTTCAGACCCCAAACTGCTGCATATATCCAATGTTCATCATTCGGGTTATCTCTATGCAGAAAATTATCAGCATCAAAAAATTCTCATTTATAAATTGAGTTCCCCTTATCCGACAGAATCCTCATTTAGTTCCGAGCAATTGGATGATACCGATATATTGGAGATTATGTTTCCCTGTATTAAAAATTCGAATAACACTTGCACTCGTTATCTTAATCGCCGAACTAACAAATTAAGTCAAATTTATGTCTACCTTCTGGATTACAATCCTAAAAAAGATATCATTGCTTACTATTTTAAAGATAAAAATCTCGTTGTGATTAGCCGCGCTTTTAAAACTTGTAATAAACCTTTAAATTACCTCATAAAGCTGGAAGAAAATTCTGACTTTGGTATCAAAACAAAATTTTTATCAACGGGTGATCTTCAACTCGATTATGAAGCATCTGATGGGAAAGATATTCTTAAAATAATCCGCCCTAATTATGAAAAATTATTTAGCATATGTAGTTAGACTCGCTTTTTAAATGTCTATTTCTTCATGCAGAAAAATTTTTCTGAAAATACTAATAAAAAAACAGTGATTAATTCTTGCGAAGTACTTTGTTCCGATGAAAAAGCCCTAAAGCAAATTATTGATGTTAGTTAGTCGTCCCTGAAATATTCCTTATGCGTAACATGCTTGATCAGTTTTTAGTAAG
>JAFEDN010000303.1 GCA_018241585.1 Pseudomonadota bacterium
GCTATACAATACCGTTCAAAACACGGGGGTGGTTTTCAGCAGTTGCTCTCAAGAGCGATTGGTTTACATAAAAAAAAACATCTTCGGGTTTGCGATATCAGCGCTGGATTGGGTCGTGATGCTTTTATCTTAGCGGCTTTGGGCGCCCAAGTTACCATGATCGAGCGCTCACCTATTATTGCTGCTTTACTGGAAGATGGATGGTTGCGCGCCCGAGAGGTGGAATGGATCAGAAATTTAAATTGGAATTTTATCCAGCAAAACAGTTTTGACTATTTAGAAAAACTTACGCCTGATCAATATCCTCAAGTGATTTACTTTGACCCCATGTTTCCCGAAAGAAAAAAAAGCGCTTTAGTCAAAAAAGAAATGCGCGCGCTTCGAGAAATAGTGGGAGAAGATCATGATGCTCCTGAACTATTAAAGTTGGCGGTCACCAAAGCAACCGAAAGAGTGGTCGTTAAAAGACCCAGATTATCAGAGCCTATTCCGGGACCCAAACCCAGTTTTAATCTCGCGGGCCAAAGCAGTCGATACGACATCTATTTAATCCCAGATATGGTATCATAGAAGGGTATGATACAGAAAAGCCGTACTGGGGTTTTACTAATCAACTTAGGCACTCCAAGTTCACCCAACAAAAAAAACGTTCGATCTTACTTGCGTGAATTCCTCTCTGATCAAAGGGTGATTGACTTACCTGCTCCTTGGCGGCAATTATTAGTTAATCTTTTAATATTACCTTTTCGCACAAAAAATTCGGCTCATGCCTACCAACAAATTTGGCAGCCGGAGGGGTCGCCGCTGCTGATTCATAGCAAACGATTGGTTTCTGAATTGGCACAAACCTTAGGAGAAGATTTTGAAGTGGTTTTAGGGATGCGATATGGTCTTCCCAGCCTAACAGAAGCCCTTACGACACTCTATTTTAAAAAATGTAAAAAAATAATTATTCTGCCTCTGTTTCCTCAATATTCTTCCGCAGCCACCGGTTCTGCTTTGGAAAAAGCGCTTGCACTTATTCAAAAAATGACTGATATTCCCAATATCAGTATTTGTCAGTCTTTTTACCAAAACGAGGGATTTATCGAAGCTTGGAGTGAGGTGATAAAAGCAAATTTGCCACAAAATCCTCCTGATAAATGGGTTTTTACTTATCACGGATTGCCATTGCGGCATCTAAAAAAGATAGGCTGTAATCCTGTTTGTTTAAATCCGCTAGAATGCAGCGTGGCTACAAAAAACGAGCGGTGTTACCGGCAGCAATGTTATCAAACAACAAAATTATTAGCTGATGCGTTGAACTTAAATCTACATCAATATGAAGTAGCCTTCCAGTCACGTTTAGGCCGAACTCCTTGGATAACACCTTATGCTGATCAATTATTCACATCATTAGCTCAGCAAGGCATTAAACGTATAGCCGTAGTCTGCCCCTCATTTGTATCCGATTGTTTAGAAACGTTGGAAGAAATGGGCATTCGAGCAAGAAAGCAATGGATAGAATTAGGCGGGACCGAATTTCATCTTTTCCCATCGTTAAATGTACACTCAACCTGGATCAAAGCGCTCAGTCAAATGATTTTAAAAATGATTTAATTATTTTTTTTGTATGGCACAAAAATGTTTTTAACCATGGGAAAATGCTTTTTATTTAAAGTGATCAATTTTGCTTGATGAAATTCAGCAGAAGCTGCAATAATCGCATCAGCAAGACCTGTTCCATGATTTTTTCCTAATCACGGCGATACAAACCACCTTGTTGTGCAATATCAGTATCTACTTCCACTATTTCGAAAGCCTGAAAAAAATTTGCCATAGTGGAACGCTCTTTCCCTTCTCTTATTCCAGCAAACAACTCAGCAATAGTTATCACAGATAGATAGCATAGCATAGCATAGCATAGCATAGCATACAGTAGCGCGGTCATTTTATTAGACCTTTTTTCTAGTTTAGTTTGGATTAACAAATCAATTGCTTCACGTATCAACTCGCTTTGGGATTTTCCTGTTCCTCACTTAGGAGAGTTAATTCTTTTTTTTTTCGATTTCAGTCAAATAAATTTGCGACCTTAACACAAATAGCTCCGATTAACATATACATTAAATTTATACATCA
>JAFEDN010000304.1 GCA_018241585.1 Pseudomonadota bacterium
AGAAAATAATGGCTAGAGGCGTTAATAAGGTAATTTTAATCGGCAACTTAGGTGCAGACCCCGACGTTCGCTATATGCCTAATGGCAGTGCCGTGGCTAACGTTACGGTAGCGACCAGTACGGTGTGGCGGGATAAACAAAGCGGCGAACTTGTTGAACGCACTGAGTGGCATCGCGTAGTATTTTTTAGCCGTTTGGCTGAAATAGTCGGCGAATATTTAAGAAAAGGTTCCAAAATTTATATTGAAGGTAGCCTACGCACTCGTAAATGGCAGGATAAGACTACTGGTGTTGATCGTTTTACCACTGAAATAGTGGCTAATGAAATGCAAATGCTTGATAGCCGCACCGGAACGCATGGTAGATCAACTGATAGTTTAGGGCAAGGTTCTGAATTTGGCCAAGAACATGACGCCATTCCTGAATTTAATCAAAGCCATGAAGAGCACGGTGGAAATTTTGATGATGATATCCCCTTCTAATCGATAGTGAATGGTCTATTTAGTTTTAATTTTGATAGGTTTTATTGCAGGGTTTATTGATACTGTCGCTGGAGGAGGTGGAATGATTACTCTGCCGGCTTATCTTATGGCGGGGTTGCCACCTCATTGGGCTTTAGGTACTAATAAATTGTCCGGGACCTTAAGCGTAGCCAATGCTGCAAGGGTCTTCATAAAAAAAAAGATATTTTTGCCACAGTATTGGTTGCCGGCGATCATTGCCACTTTTTCAGGCGGAGCCATAGGTTCTATATCGGTACATTTTTTATCCAGCGGTTTGATTAAAAAGGCGCTTCCTGCGGTTATTTTTACCTTAGCAATATACGTTATAGTTCCTAAAAAATATCAACAGCCAGACCTTAAAAACTATCAGCCTAGTAAATTTTCCAGCAGTTTGCTAGGGAGTTTTTTAGGTTTTTACGATGGCTTTCTGGGGCCAGGCACCGGCTCCTTTTGGGTGGTAGCACTTATGGCTTGCTATAAAATTAACATAATCGAAGCCACCGCTATCACGAAGATGATGAATACCTTGAGCAGCACTGCTGCTTTGATCGTATTTATTAGTTATGGTAACGTGCATTTTGCTTTGGGCTTGGCGGTGGCGGCGTCGATGATGGCGGGGGCTTACTTTGGAGCGCATTCCGCCATACGTTGGGGGGGCGCCTTGGTTCGCCCGTTATTTTTGATTATAGTAATCGGTATCGCCATTACTCTAGCCATTCAAACTTGGTCATAATTTATATGAAAGATGTAGCAGACCCAAAAATGAACTTTGAGCAAGCTCTTGCAGAGTTGCATGATTTAGTTGAAGCCATGGAAAAGGGACGTTTGTCCTTGGAAGATTCTTTGAAATATTTTGAAAGGGGAGTGCGGTTAATCAGACAATGCCAAGACCAACTGGCGGCTGCCGAGCAGAAAGTCAAAATTTTGACAGAACAGCAAAAACTTGAACCTTATCAAGGCAATGAATAAATACTTTGAAATTAAATTCTTCGTTAGGAATCGAATCGTCATTGCGACCTCTTGGGCAGCGGGAGGCAAGTCCAGTACAGTGTGGATTCAAAGTGCCAACTGGATTGCTTCCCCAGCCTTCGCCGGGGTCGCAATGACAAATTTGTAGTATGGAACCAGGTAAAGAACCATGAAAACAAATCCCGTCATCGCTATCGATATCGCTTTTTGTCAACAGCGAATTGAAGAATATATGCAAGGCTGTCTTAATTCGATTGCGGTTACTCAAAAACTACAAGCCGCTTTAAATTACTCGGTGCTGGGTGGTGGCAAACGCCTGCGTCCATTATTAGTTTATGCCACAGGTGCTGGTTTTGGAGCCGATTTGGATTGGTTAGACCCTGCCGCAGCAGCGGTAGAATTGATCCATTGCTATTCTTTGGTGCATGATGATTTGCCTGCCATGGATGATGATGATTTAAGACGGGGACGCCCAACCTGTCACAAAGCGTTTGATGAAGCCACCGCTATTTTGGTAGGAGATGCCTTGCTGACATTAGCTTTTACAGTGCTCAGTAATCATTCCAAAACATGGTCTTGCGAACAACAAATTACCGCCATCCGTCTCTTAGCAGCGGCAGCCGGCGGCTCCGGCATGGTGGG
>JAFEDN010000305.1 GCA_018241585.1 Pseudomonadota bacterium
ATGGGATAAATTTTGTAAAGAAGGCGGACTGTCACAGATGGATAAAAAATCTAAGAAGAAATTGGGAATCGCCTTGGGAAAGGCGTTAGCCGATGATTTAACCATTACTATTCAGGATGAAAAAAATGACTCGTAATATTTCTAATGCAATATCTGAAGATGACTATTACAAATTATCTTCAAAATACTTATGGTTTCTAACCTTGGCCTATTCTATGACTCTGGCTATCTCGAATTGGTTCAATGCCAGGCTGGTGTTTATTTTTCACAAAACGATCTCTCCGGGCGCGCTGATTTTTCCACTGACATTTTTAGTCGCCGACATTATTACCGAAGTTTATGGTTATAAATATATGCGCAAAGCAATTTGGGCGGCGCTGCTGTTTAACATTATTTTTTGGGGTTATGGTCAGTTAATAATACACCTACCTAGTCCGGCTTATTCTGTTGATAACGCTGCTTTTGATAAATTTTTAGCAGTAGATGGTAGAGTGATAGCGGGATCTTTTATTGCTTATTTAATTTCTGAACCTTTAAATTCATTTATTTTGGCGAAAATAAAAGTATGGATGAAGGGTGAGTATATGGGAATTCGTTTCGTTGCTTCTACTGTTCTAGCGGCTGGATTGGATACTTTATTTTTCACCTTCATTGCGTTTTATAAATCACTCGGCATTGATAATCTTTTGGTATTAGGATTTAACATCTGGGTTTTTAAAGTAGCCATTGAGATTTTAGGATTGCCGATCTCAATCCGATTAGCTAAATTTATTAAAAAGAAAGAAGAAGTCGACATGTACGATACTCACACTCAGTTTAATATTTTCAAATTGGAATCCAAGTATCAGGCCGGAGATAATAAATATCCACCAACTCAAAATTCAGAAGGAGCATTATGAATAAGTCAGTTATATTATTATCCGGCGGTTTAGATTCCACAACGTGTTTGGCGTTGGCGAAATCCCGTCACGAAGAATGTTATGCGTTAAGTTTTAACTATGGGCAAAAACATTCTGCAGAGCTGAATCGTGCAAAACAAATTGCGAAAATTTTTGGCGCAAAAAGACACGAAATCGCTTCTATACCGGTAGAATTATTTGCAGGATCCGCCTTAACTCAAACGGATATCGCCGTTCCTGACTACCAAGAATCGACCAGCATCCCAGTGACTTATGTGCCGGCAAGAAATACTATTTTTTTATCGATGGCGCTGGGTTGGGCTGAGTCAGTTGGGGCTAATCGTATTTATATCGGCGTCAGCGCCATTGATTACTCCAATTATCCGGATTGTCGCCCTGAATATATCGCCGCCTTTCAAGCAATGGCCAATATAGCCACCAAAACCGGGATCGAAGATGTCGGCATTGAAATCGAAACTCCATTAATTCATCTCACTAAAGCAGAAACGATCAAGCTGGGATTATCGCTCGGCGTTGATTATAGCCTAACCGTATCCTGCTACAACTTGGATACTGCGGGTAATGCCTGCGGAAAATGTGACAGCTGTTATTTACGCAAAAAGGGGTTTCAAGAATGTGCCTCTCCAGACCCTACTCAGTATGCACTAGCATTAGGATAAATGAATGAAAATCTCTAGAATTAATCAGAATAATTACAGCTTATTTTCAACTCAATATGGAAGTATTGATTTGAACTCCACCATGTTCCTGGCTTATCGCGATATTCCTCAAATTCTAAGGCGTCACTTTCTGAGTCCAAGCAGAGAACCAGGCATTTATGGTTTCTTAGATTATGGCTGCGGGCCCGGCAAATCGACAGAGCTTCTGCTTAAGATTTTCAATCAACTCAACATTAATGTTAAAGCGACCGGTGTCGACATTAACTCAGCCAACATTCAAACCGCTCAAGCGCGCTTACCACATTCTGAGTTTAAATTACTAAAAAGTCATGATCTACCTACCGGCCTAGGCCGCTATGATATTATTACCTGTTTTTTTGTTTTGCTCGAAAATGATAAAAAATCTGTTAAAATCATACTCAATAATATCCACCATCTACTTAAGAAAGATGGAATTGCGATCATTACTAACTGCAATGCTAAAATATATAATAACGCGCATTCCTGGTATTCAATTGATAATCGTT
>JAFEDN010000306.1 GCA_018241585.1 Pseudomonadota bacterium
TACCGTAATCAAAAATTCTGCCAAAAATGGTCTGATCGATATAGACGGCTTCAATTTTATCAATAAAAAGCTCTAGAGAATTAATCCGAATAAAACCAGTCTTCAATATAATCCTTTTGTCGGTTATCCCATATTCCGAAGTAGCATAACGCATCAAGGTTGCGGCACCAGAAATAATAGCCGCTAATAAAAAAGCCAAAGAAATAATAGAATCTAAAGGAATATTAATAATAGGAATTATTCCTCCTGGGATTATTAAGGGACCGAATATCGAAAAAATTAAGGAAACTGCCAATAAAGCCACCGGCATTGCAAAAATAATCCAGTGGATTTGATTGGCGTAAACTAATTTTTCATTTTTAAGTAAATTATCTCTTATGTAACTCATTTGTTTTTTATTCTATTTGGATTTTGACTGTTTCGATTTGTCTAAATCCGCGTGGCAATAACGCCCCTCGTTGTCCTCGCTGGCCTTTGAATGCCGCCCAATCTTTTGGATTCAGCTTTAAAGAGCGCTTTCCAGAAATTAGGGTCAAGGTATTTTCACGGTCAAAAACCGCTATTTCGAGACAAAATTCTTCGCGGCTCACAGCCTTTGCTGAAGGAATGTGGATCAGTTTATTGCCTTTGCCTTTAGAAAGCTGCGGTAATTCAGATACTGGAAAGATCAGCAATCGTCCTTGATTGGTGAGCACTGCTAAAAACTGCTTGTCTCTATTATCTATAATCGATGAAACCAATACCTTAGCATTTTCTGGTAATTTAAGCACGGCTTTACCAGTGCGAATTTTAGAAAAGAGGTCTTCCATTTTAACAATGAATCCATAACCAAAATCTGAAGCTAGTATGCATTCTGCTTCCGGCTCAGCCGATAAAATGGCTACAAAGGAAACACCAGGGGCAGGTTGCAAGTACTTGGTCAGAGGTTCTCCTTGGCCTCGAGCTGAGGGTAAAGTATGCGCCGGCAGAGCATAACTTTTGCCTTCGCTATCCATGATGACCACCGGCATGTTGCTCCGGCCTAGTATTTGCATAGCAAATTCATCACCGGCCCGGTAGCTCAAACCAGCTCCATCAACATCATGGCCTTTAGCAGCTCGAATCCATCCTAGTTTAGAAAGAACGATGGTGACCGGTTCCGCAGGAATCATTTCTTCTTCACGTAAAGCTTTTGCTTCGGGACGAGCCACCACAGGAGAACACCGGTTGTCTCCAAAACGGTGCTTATCTTCTTGTAATTCTTTTTTAATTAAGTTCTTTAAACGAGTTTCTGATTGCAGGATCTTTTCAATTTGGTCTTTTTCTGCAGCTAATTCCTTTTGTTCCGCCTTGATTTTAATTTCTTCTAATTTGGCTAACTGCCTTAACCTAATTTCCAGAATGGATTCGGCTTGTGTTTCACTTAATCCAAAACGCTCCATTAACGCAAGTTTTGGATTATCTTCGTTACGGATTATCGCGATCACTTCATCCAAATTAAGATAGGCGATTAATAACCCTTGCAAGATATGTAATCGGGCTTCCACCTGCTCCAATCTATGCTCCAGGCGTCTTTTCACTGTCTGCAATCGAAAATTTAACCATTCTTTTAATAAAGTCGCTAAATTCTTAATTTGGGGTCTGCCATCCAAACCGACTACATTAAGATTTACACGATAATTGCGTTGTAGATCGGTGGTGGCAAAAAGATGGGCCATCAAGGACTCAACATCCACTCGATTGGAACGAGGCGTGATCACCAAGCGGGTTGGAGATTCATGATCTGATTCATCCCGCAAATCACTTACATTTGGCAGCTTCTTTGCGGTCATTTGCGCGGCGATTTGTTCCAACACCTTTGCTCCTGAAACCTGATAAGGCAACGCCGTGATGATAATATCGCCATTTTCCTCAATATAGACAGCCCGTAAGCGAATCGCACCGGTACCGGTTTCATAAATTTGCTGAATTTCTTCAGGGGCAGTGATAATTTCTGCCTCGGTGGGATAATCCGGACCCTTAATAAATTCCATCAAGTCGGCGGTAACCGCTTTAGGATAGTCCAACAAATAGATACAAGCATCAACCACCTCGCATAAATTGTGCGAAGGAATATCCGTTGA
>JAFEDN010000307.1 GCA_018241585.1 Pseudomonadota bacterium
AATTCACTTTTATTATGATTAACCTCGCTTTCTGAAGTGGACCTTAGTTGATAATCAGAAACCATTGTTGACCTAGTTTCAGAATCAGTTAGATTTATTTTTGATTCCGAATTGTACTTCAACTCTTTATCACGCGTTCGCACTTTCGAATTATGTTTCAATTCAGAATTTGAAGATAATAATGATGAGGTAGATTTAAGCTGTTTACCTTTTTCATATTTATTGCGCCAGGAATTTCCTTGCTCCTTATTCTTGGGAATTCCGTCGCCTTTACTTAACATTTCTGCCAAACAGCGCATGGCCTCTATCTCGCCCATTTTTGCTGCCTGTTCAAAAAGCTTGTATGCTTCTGGCTTATTTTCTGACGCACCCTGTCCTTTTAATTTACATAATCCCAAGCAGGTGAATGCTTTAGGATAATTCAAATTTACAGCTAACTCGTATAGCTCATAAGCGGCCTGATACTCTTTTTGTTTCCATAGTGCTTGTGCTTCTTTAACATAAGCCCGCGCCTTTTCGTCTTTAGGTGCAGCGGAAGGTGAAGCCAAATCTCTATCTTTTTCAGGAGTTGGCGAAATTGATTTAGAATCTAAGTCCGCCAGAGAATTTATAGAACTTAATTTTTTATTTAATGATTCAACACATTGCTTATACTGTTTACGACAAGCTTTTAAGTAATTCGCCAGATCATAATCATCACTAGTCAATCCCAATAAGCAATATAAAATTCCGTCAGAATCGCATTTGGTCAGTGCTTTGATGTAAGCCTCCATCGATAACCATTTACCGATATTGATATCAAACCACGTACTGCAATCACGAGTAATACATCCTCCTAGTTCAGGAAAAATGATATCGCGATTCTTGATCTTACAAATTCCTCGTATTACATCAATTAATTTTGAATCGGTTATTTCAGTAGCTTTAGTCTGATTATTTTTCTTCAAAAAATCGATAATTGATTCATATTGTGATTGTTTTAAATCTAATGGTTTTGAATCATTCAATGAAGTCATAGATGCGGTTTTTTGGTCGCTATTCAAAGTGAGATATAAAATTCCTTCTGCCGGCAGATCTGTTCTAGGTGCTGTACTAGACAAAATTTCAATGCGATGATAAGAATATCCTTCAATTATCAGTGGCAACAAAAAGTTTTTATTTCCTTTGGCTCTATCTAAAGCAAGATCAAGCTCCTTTCGTGCATTAGACCCACTACCAGGCAAGGTTCTTTGGGCATAACGTTTTGAGCCAATAGCCAGCACATGTTGACTAGTTGCAATGCCTTCACGCATTTGAGCGTCTATATCTCCACTCAAGTTCACAAGATCCAACCATGGATTTAGTCCTGCCGATCTTAAATCTTCTGCCAATCGTCTAAGTAATTTTTGTAAATGACCCACTCTGGCGCTGCCTTCTTCTTCCCAAGCATAACTAATAAAAATTTTAGGGTGAGTGATTGATCTGACGTGATCTGGTGAAAGAGATTGCGGTAAAAATTTACTATTCATTTCAACAATATCGCTAATGTCTCGAAGAAAATTTCTCAAAAGAGATCGTTGAGCCGTCAAAACCCCCTGCTTCAAACTAGGGACTGATTGAGATTCTGTCGAGATTGAACGATTCATAGCGAAATTCTCCTTTTAAATTTAACTCGATAAATCAGTTGGATTTGGATAAGAAGGATTGGAGCTTTCAGAGTGTACCCTGCTGCTGCTTCTTCTTTGGCGGTCAAACAGCTTCCCTAAGCTGACTGCTAAATCCTCAGCGGTCGCAGGCTTCTTCTCTTCGCGCTGCCAACATTTGTCCATAATATCGGACAAGTCCCTTGAACAGTTCTTCGGAATCGCCAGTTGATTTTGTTCTGGTGGCACATAAGGATAAGTAACCATTTCCCATAAAATTACACCGAAAGAATAAATATCTAATTTGAACTTATCACTTTTTTGTTTTTGCGTGCCTAACATTTCGGGGACTCTCCATCCCCTAGTCCCTTTTCGTCTTCCACTTGAAACATCACCATTCTCTAGACACTTAGAATGTCCAAAGTCTGAAATTTTAGCATCACCCATGGCATTCAGTAAAACATTTAAAC
>JAFEDN010000308.1 GCA_018241585.1 Pseudomonadota bacterium
TCAAAGATGCTTTGACCCTTTCCCACATAATGACGCTTAAATCTGCTTTCCATGATATTCCTCATGGAGGCGGTAAATCGGTATTAATAAAACCTAAAGAAATCCGTAATCGAATTGAATATTTTAAATCATTCGGTGATTTTGTGCATAATCTGGGGGGGACTTATATCACGGCTGTAGATGTCGGGACTTCCACAGAAGATATGGATATTATCGCAGAACGAACGCCGTATGTGATCGGGGCCGCCAAAGCTCACCAGCATGAACGCGACCCTTCTCCCAGCACCGCCTTAGGCATTTTGCATGGCATGGAAGCCGCGATTCAATTCAAATTAAATCGAGCCGATTTTAGGGGACTACATGTAGCCATTCAAGGAGCAGGTCATGTAGGATATTATTTAGCAGGATTATTGCACCAGCGCGGCGCTCGGATTACTATGTGCGACATCAGTGCTCCTGCCTTGCAGCGAGTAAAAGATCAATTTCAAGTAGAGATAGTGGCTCCTGATGAAATATACCAAGTTCACAGTGATATCTTTGCACCCTGTGCAATGGGCGGAGTTTTGAATGGTCAAACGGTGCATAAGCTACAGGCGGCTATCATAGCGGGGTCTGCCAATAGTCAATTGGCACATCACTCTATTGGGAGATTGCTTCATGACAAAGGTGTTTTATATGCGCCGGATTTTGTGATCAACGCGGGGGGTTTAATTAGCGCAGCGATAGATTATACTTACCGCGATCCACACTTAGCGGATGCTAAAATTGCAAAAATGTTTGACAATATGCTGCATTTGTTTGAACGTTCGGCGACCCAGAATGTGCCACCTACTCAGATGGCCGAGTTGATCGCTTTAGAAAAATTAAAAAAATAGGTAGTAGTAATGACAATTTTTAAGTTACCCGATCTTGGCGAAGGCTTACCTGATGCAATTATTCGTGAATGGTACGTAAAACCCGGCGATAAGGTAAAAGCCGATCAGCCTTTAGTTTCTATGGAAACAGCAAAAGCATTAGTAGATGTACCTTCACCTCAAAGCGGTGAAATTGAAAAATGTTTCGGCATCCCAGGCGACACCATCGAAACAGGCCAACCTTTAGTGGGTTTTGTGAGCGAGGGCAAAGAAACCAAGGAATCCCCCTCTTCCGAAAAAGCAGCTTCTGCTCAGGCTACCGAAACCAAATCGAAAGAAACCGGGTCGATCAAAGCCACTCCTGCGGTTCGGTCTTTAGCCAAAAAATTAGGGGTAGATTTAAGCTCCATTACCCCTCGTAGTGAACGGATCACCGCCGAAGAAGTGGAAGCGGCGGCTCGGCACTCAGCCGCAGGAACCGCCGGTTTCGAAACGCTTACCCCGATTCGAAAAGCCATGGTTTTAAGCATGAATGAATCACATAAGCGAGTTGTTCCAGTCACGTTATGCGACGATGCCGATATTTTTGCCTGGAAAGATGGAACAGATATTTCGGTTCGTTTGATTCGAGCGTTGATCGCCGCCTGCAAAGCCGTGCCAATTTTAAACGCTACTTTTGATGATCAGCAAATGGCAGTTAAACACAACACCGAAGTAAATTTGGGTATTGCTGTTGATACTGAGCATGGATTATATGTACCCGTTCTCAAAAATGCCGAGGCGTTGTCCGATCAACGATTACGTGAGCGAATTAATGAGTTTAAACAACAAGCTCGACAAAAAGCCCTACATCAAGCTGATTTGCATGGGGCTACCATTACCCTATCTAATTTTGGTGCATTAGCAGGCCGTTACGGCAACCCGATCATTGTACCGCCCATGGTAGCGATTGTAGGAGTGGGAAAATCTCGCGACGCTGTGGTAGCATACCAAGGCCAACCAGCGGTTCATCGCATTCTCCCCCTTTCTATCACAATTGATCACCGGGTAGTTACTGGGGGCGAAGCGGCTCGTTTTCTGAAAGCGATGATAGATGAATTGGCTTAACCGACCATGAGAATGAATATGCCTACACAGAACGGCCAATTTTTCGTCAAATCTGGAGCTATAGTGGCCGTTCTCATCTACCCCGTGAACGATTACGAATTGGCAAAGTAGCGGT
>JAFEDN010000309.1 GCA_018241585.1 Pseudomonadota bacterium
TGAAATATCAACCGGGCTTTCATAGACAATAAAATTACCTAATCCAGGTACTACATGTTCTTTCCCTTCCGGTAGCACCGGCTTGCCAAGGACAGCAACGCCATCGGCGGAAACGGTAATATTGATGTGTTCCTGATATAAATAATACCCTGGCTGAATGTCCCAATGAATCAAAATGGTGTTGTTATTAGGAGAACTGACCCTAAGAGGAAAAGCTTGATCCACGGAAATCGGGTTAACAGCAGCCTGACCAAGAATAGTATAAAAAATAAACAAACAAATAAATAAAAAACCTTTTTTCATTCTATTATTATCATAGATAACTGGTGGGGAAGATAGATAGAAAGAGAGGAACAGTGAATTATGTATAAAGTTTGCCAACAATTTCCGTTAAGCTGTAATTCCCCCCTTATAATCCAGCCGGTTTTTTGGATTCCATGGTTGGGTTTTATCGTTATCAGTTACTTTTTTATAGACCAGCCTTTAGCTCATTATTTAAAGGAAGTACAGATTGCGCATCCTTTATTAGTAATCGCTTTTTCAAAAATCAACAGTTTAGGAGTTAGCCGTAATTATCTTTTAATCCTAGCAGCGATATTTCTATGGTTATTTTTTATTTCTAAAAACAAAATAATGTCCCTTTGGATTCTATATATCATGCTATCGCTTATCGTCAGCGGTCTATTCTGTATGCTTTTTAAGGTTTTATGCGGTAAAGCCCGGCCTAATGAATGGTTGCATTACCATATCTATGGTTTTTATTTCTGGAGATTTGAAAATGAATTTTGGTCATTTCCTTCAGGGCATGTCACCACTGTTTCTGCCGTTGCTGCTGCAAGTTATAGGGTTTTTAGGCGATTTTTAGGGCTGTGGATACTAATAGTCAGCGCCGTCATGTTCGGCCGTATGATTTGCCTAGACCATTATTTGGGAGACGTTATGGCCGGGGCTTATTTAGGCTTTATTACCAGCTACCTGGTTTATCGCGTATTCACGAAAGCTTTATTTAGCAACCATTTGTCTTAAAACGTACTGTAGAATTCCGCCATGGCGAAAGTAATTAGCCTCGACTTGAGTGTCAATTCGGCTTTTTAAAGTTACCAGATCGGTTTTGCCGTTAGACCTTTGGATTTGCATGGTAATTTGCGCTCCAGGTTTTAATCCATTCAAGTTTTTAATGGTAATGATTTCATTACCTTCCAATTCTAAGGTTTTACGAGTAACGCCTTGCTCAAATTCCAATGGTAAAACCCCCATGCCAATCAGATTAGAACGATGAATTCGCTCAAAACTTTCAGCAATTACAGCCTTCACTCCTAATAATAAAGGTCCTTTTGCAGCCCAATCTCTGGAAGAACCTGTGCCATATTCACGGCCCGCAATAATAATCAGTGGAATACCTTCGGTTTGATATTGCATAGCTGCGTCGTATATAGGCAGCAATTTTTTGTCAGGATAATGCAGAGTATAGCCACCTTCAACACCCGGGATCATTTCATTTTTAATACGAATATTGGCGAAAGTTCCCCGCATCATCACTTCGTGATTGCCGCGCCGTGCCCCGTATGAATTAAATTCTTTGATGCTGACACCGTGCGCTAAAAGGTACTTCCCCGCTGGGCTATCCGCTTTGATTGCGCCGGCTGGTGAAATATGATCGGTGGTAACACTATCGGCTAATAAAGCTAAAATCCTCGCATTTTCAATATCTTCAATCTGTTTCGGTTGTTGCGACATGTTAGTAAAATAAGGAGGATTTTGCACATAAGTAGAATCCGCTGACCATTGAAATAAGGCGCTTTCGGTAATTGGAATTTTTTGCCATTCTTCATCCCCGTTGAATACGGCCGAGTATTCTTTGGCAAACATATTGCGGCTGACTTTAGTCACTTCCTCGGCAATTTCTTGTTGGGTTGGCCATAAATCCCGCAAATAGACAGGTTGGCCGTTGTGGTCGTTTGCAATCGGTTCTTGGTTTAAATCGATACAGGTAGTTCCTGCTAAGGCGTAAATCACCACCAGTGGAGGCGAGGCTAGCCAATTGGTTTTGGTAAGCGGATGAA
>JAFEDN010000030.1 GCA_018241585.1 Pseudomonadota bacterium
AATTCCGACAGGGCAACCAGGCCGGAACCACCCACGCCGGGTCCACCAAATACCACATAGCTACGACCCATCCCGCTCGTATGACGATAAGCCCCAATCAGCAGATCGGACGTCCCATCGCCGTTGATATCTCCCGCGGCGCTGACCGAGTAGCCGCTGAAGTCACCCCCTACCTCCCCGTCCAGCTTAAAACCGTTCTTGCCATTTAAACTTGCCAGCGGCAACACTGCCGGAAATTGTCCTTTCATAAAAATACTCCTTGTCATTAATTAAAATTTAGGGTTTTGGCAATCCCAAGGTGGACGAGATTTCAGTCGCCGGGATATCACCCGTGCAGACTAAGCCGGTAATGCCTTGTGGAGTTAAGATCGGCAAGCCTTTTATCTCACACTCGACAGTACGCATCTGACCGGATTGGGTGGTCCACGCCAGCCACAATGGATTGCGCTGGTTAAACCAGAAACTCGGTGAAGTGCGGAAAGACGGCGTTTCAATCGCCCAGGTTTTGATTTCAGGTTGACTTGAGGCGGCATGCGAGAGCAGGGCAACCGCCGCATCGCGGTACAATAGCCGGTGTTGTAAGCTGATGGCTGCATTGAACATGACCATGATTCCGTTTTGCCCCAAGATCGAGCCACCCAGGCAAATCAATAGTGTAAACAAGCCAGGGTCAGCACTGTCTTTTGCTTTGGCTTCACGCTCTGGACCTGTTGTTGGAAGTTTTTTTCGTGTAAGCGAATGGACTACCGTTGTTGTTATAGCGCTGCCCGCTAATCCACCTAACGCGGTCGCCAGAGGGAACGGGCTGCCAACCACCAGCGCCTCTACCCCATGCCACAAAAGATAACTCACCCGATGCAATGCCGGCACGCTCCAGGCAGGGTCTTTCAGTTCCGCGGTTAATTCGTGGATTTGCTCCGCCTGTACCCAGTGATAACCTTGCCGGGTGAGTGCGGCGACACCAAGCATTTGCAGCAATGCATACGGCCCTAGCGTGAGTTGCAATAGGCCGCCTAACGCCGTCCCCACTACCCCTAAACTGCGGCTGATCGGTTCGTCTCCCAGGAATACCCGTACTGATTCTTCCGTGCGATTGGCCAAAGACGGTGAGCGGGTGATTTTGCGAACTAAACCACTGACGGTTTTAGCTTCCCAGGCCGCTATTTCCCGTGATTGATTGGCTTGCTGTTTGTGTTCCGTCGTGTCGATGGAAGTATTTTCTGATACTGCCTTCTGAACGCTAAGATAGAATAATTTCCCACCCAGCCCCAGAAAAGTCGAATGATAGATAAATTGCAACACCTCCGTCAGTGCGGCGCATGGTTTCGCTCGTTGACGACGCACCTTATCGGCTAACTCCGCCTCCCATTTGATCATTTCCCCACGCAACTGATCTTTATGCTGGTTCAGAGTTTGAAGAGAAGTCGTTATATCTGGCGTTAATAAAAATGATGTCAGCACGTCCAGCGGCAGCACCGTTAACAGCGCTTCCCGATCCCGAAAGCGTTGCGCGTACAAATGACGCTTCATCGCCTGGTCTCTAGCTTGGCGGGCTCGGTTCGCCGTGTAATCCTCTCCATGAACACCATAATTTAACCGCCGCTGCCCCAGCAGCGTCGACCAGACCATGACGGTTCGTAGTGTAGTCAACAACTCTTGCTGGGTAGGCGAATCTTTATGTTCGGCTTGATCCCACTGCTTCAGTATCGCCTGTTCACAACGCTGCTGGTGTATCGCCATGACGGCGGCGACATCCACCTCGACCGTCTGACCGTGTTGCAACATGCCCAAAATATCTTCTGTTAAGGTCTGCGTATACCCGGGTTTATTTAGAATTGATTTAAAACTTAAAGCTATTTGCGTGCCTTGAAAAACTTCTTGCAGTGGATTCTGTAATTGCTTCACTAACGCCGGATTCGATCTCGTCCCCAGCA
Organism: Pseudomonadota bacterium; assembly: GCA_018241585.1. GTDB lineage: Bacteria > Pseudomonadota > Gammaproteobacteria > Coxiellales > Coxiellaceae > JAFEDN01. The sequence goes on from JAFEDN010000030.1 coordinate 1,935, forward strand.
CAGTCACTTCAACACTACCATAAAAACGCCGAAATTCTCGCTTCAAAGATTCTACTTTCAGTAGTGCTTCGATCGACATCGTTCTGGCCGCAGACTGTTCCTGCCACAACCGGCTGGCTAAACCCGTATCAGGCGCAGCATATTGGACCACTAACGCAATCGGATGCTGATTGGAAGTAGAAATGATATGAGCTACCCGGCGGTTCTCTAATCGTCCTTGTTTAGCTTGCCAGTATTGCAAAATGTCCTGTAAAAAAGCGTGCTTATTAAACGGTTGCAGTGAATAAGCCATCAACTCAAACTGGCCGCTGCTGTCACGTGACAGCTTCCCATCCAGCGTGAGCGCAATCTGATAAGCTCGCAAAATACCCATGATCATTTGCGGTGTATAATTTGATCCTAATGGAGCCTTAACCGGCGTTGCGGGAGGTTTTTTGCTTTCCTTATCCGGTTCTGATAAGGGAATTGAGGATTTTTCTGGTGACATCGATGGGGATGGAGTTGGCTCTGAGACCGGCGAAGATGTCGGTTTTAGGTCTTGCTTCGTCTCAAGCGCCGATGTTGTTTTTACTTCAGAACCCTGATCGATAAACCTTGAACTCGATGTGGAGATATCAGCGACCGTTGATCCACTGGATGTACTGGAGAAAGATAAAAACGAACTACTACTCGATTCCACTACCGACGACGCCGATGACCGAGGCTCCAACAAAGTCATCGGTTCAACCAATAAGCTGCCGAATGTAGCTTGAAGCTGGAACAAAGACAAGTGGTCTGTTTCGGGAAAGCTGACTCCGCCGCGAGCCACTGCCATGATGGCAAAATATAGCGCCCACCAGCCACTGTCTTGGATTTCAGCACAAATATCCCGGCAGCCGTGAAGAAAGCCTAATTGCTTAAAAACCGGCCCCACTCGCACTTGCAAACCTCGATGCGTCGCCGGAACTTGACAGCCTTGGCTCAACGCATGACAAAACTCCAAGACCTCCACCGGCGCTTGATCTGGGTTTAACTGTCTTTGCGGATCAAAATAATATACCAGAGGGTTTAAATCATTACCGACCGATTTACCTTCAGGCGGCTGGTAATATTGAGGTACAATGACAAATGCCCGCCATGCCTGAACGGTCACGCGGGCCCCCTGACTGGAGCCGCCGCTGGAAAAATGAGTTGTCTGAGATTTTTGTTCGACTTGTGGCTGCGCTACCAGCATTACCACGGGTTTTTTCAAAGGCGTCAAGGGCAAGGACCGTAGCGCTTGCAGGTACTGCACCACTCCCACTAGTTTTACAGGTTTCGCCGCAAACGGGGATGCCTGTAACGATAATGCTGGATCGATCACGTGAACACTGTCGCTGAACAAGCGTTGCAGAATCGTCTTCATCTGTTCCGGTTTGAGTTCGCCAAGCGATGAATGGGATAATAAGGGCGAGTTTTTGGTTTCAGTCTCTGATAATACCGATAATACCTTTTTAAGGGTTGATCCTTTCATTTTTTTTATCCTTTCTGGTTTATGGGATAGCTATTGCGTTCCGCCTTGCTATTTCTCTAATTGCGCCTGAGTTTGCTGCTGATGTTGACGATACAATTGAATAAAATCCAAGGGCGCCAAGTACAACGGCGGCAAACTGGATTGGGTCAAAATTTGATTGATTTTTCCCTGGATCACAATCCGCTGGTTTTTGCTATAAATCCGGCGGATTTAGATATCCGGTTGTTATTGTATTCAGTTCCAGAGATTTGTAAATAAAAAAATTCTTAAGATTTACTTAAATGAACTTTCTCACAGGTACTATCCGCTATCGCCTAGTAAAATATCGTATATCGGTATATAACACAATCCCACGCTGCCACTTTCTTTTGAAAACTAACGATTCTTTCAACGCTTAGTGATATTTGCGTGTCTTAGTATGTTATTTAATTAGTTACTTGCATATCTAACAGAGTAAACATCTGCTGGTTGTTGCTGGTTTACGATCTAAACGACCAATATTCAAGGGCAGCCTTGATCTGGAAAGCGGAAGCGCAGAGGGTATGCTTTTGCCATCCTGATCACTTAGGGGCGGCTGATAACTACCCAATTTTGCTTTCACTGCTTCAGCAATATTCTCTGCCTCTGTTTCTAACTGCTGGGGAGTTACCTCTGGTGTGAAAAAACGCACCAGACGGGTACAAGAACATATACTAACTTCGGGCACCAGTTTTATTCGCGTTTCACGAGCTACGGTATGTAAAAATCGGGCGCGCTGAGTGGCGGTGAGCTTACGCAAATCCACTTCAACCCCTTTTTGGGACAAAGCGTCTATTAAAACAATAATGGCTACGAAGGCATCCTGCATAGTTCGGTTACTGACATATCCGATAAACCCAGTAATTTTCACATATTCCAAAATGCACTTCGCAATGGGGCGGATCACATTTTTATGAAACTCCACTTGTTCCCCGCCTACTCCTTCGGATTCAGCTGCTTTCTCAAAATATTGATCTGCACGCCGATTGATAAAAATTTTCAATCCCAAAAATCCCAAACTGGCGACACCGCTGACAATCGCACCAATGATGGTGTTACGCAGTGAAGTTGAAGTTTGGGTGTTCGAAGGTAGATCGAAAGTGATTTGTGCATTTTGCGGGTCAGTAGACAAACCATTACTGTCAGTAACTATGACCGAATACCCGGGCTCCTGTAAACTTCCATCATGTTGAAAGGCCACTTTTAATTTATCGACGTCCTCTTGAGTAAATCCTGAAATACTATGATTGGTTTCCAGTGTCATAAAATAACCATGGCTTTGGTTTAGAATCGAAATTTGCAATTGATCGTCGGCAGTGGTGTCATCTGTTGCTAATAAATTAGTGGATGAAAGCACCACAGTTTGTCCAGGGCTGATAGTTAACCGATTATTCAATAATAAAGGCGCCGTATTTAAAAACACTTTCGCCGCTTGCGGCAAAGTGGACATCCCATTTCCACTGACCAATACATCATAACCGGGGGTAATGCGCGATCCGTCTTGAGTGAATTGCACTTCCAGATTATTGATTTGCTGCTGGCTGAATTGAGTGATCTTACCGGTCGGACTCTGAACCCAACTAAATTGCCCATGCTGGACATTGCTGACGGTAAACGTCAGTTCCGTAGTGGAATTATTTTCATAAACAGCGCTGAGGTTTTCCTCACTAAGAATGGCGGAACGGCCTTGGGATATTTGGAGCTGATTATTGACTATTCGTAAAGCATCCCCTCCTGATGGCGTAAAGCTAATTTGAGCATTTTGCGACGGGCAACTTAAGCCATCTCCATCGGTCACCATCACAGCATAAGCTGGGGATGAAGAAGAACCATCGTGAATAAATTCTATTTCGGCGTTGATAATCCTGGCTTGTAAAAAGCTAGATAGTGATTGATCCGGCTGAGTAACCGACGCAAAATAACCATGCTGAATACCGGTAAGGGTGAATATTAAATTGGCGTCGGGCGTGGTATCGTCCACTGCTTTTAAGTTAGCTATCGTCAAGACGACTGACGTCCCTTGCTTGATATCTAAACGGTTGTTAACCAACTGCGGTTCCGTATTGAGGCTGACTTTACCGGCTTGTTGGGAACTATTAAATCGACCATCGCTCACCAACGTGAGGTAAGCAGGTACATTACGAGAGCCATCTTGGACAAACTGAATACTACCGTTATTGATTTGCGCTTGAGTGAAGGACAGAATTGCAATTGATGGATTGGTCACTTGTGTAAACTGACCATACTTGACATTGCTGATCAGGAACGTGAGATTTTGCGGGGTAATCCCAGGACTCACATCGGTTGCTTGCAAGTTACTGGCTGTTAAGGTGCTGGCTCGGCCCTGTAATAATGCCAACTGGTTATTCACTATCTGAGGCGGATAAGTAATCACCGGCGCTGACGGCAGCAACGAAAAATAAGGATCACTGGCAGTAATGAGGTAATTGGGGGCCATATCCGCACCATTGTGATGAAATTGCACCTGGTTAGATCGAATCTGCTGTTGTGTCCATTGATCGAGACGAGTATGGCTGGAGTCAACCGACTCAAATTGTCCGCCGACCAGATTGCTGGCTGTAAATATGATCTGATCATCCGAATAGTCATCCGTCAGGTCCATTTGTGTAGGCGTTATTAATACCATTGCTCCTGGGGTGAGGGTTAACTGATTGGCGACCCAAACAGGAGAACGATAGAAATAGACAACCGCTTGACTAGCCGCTAGCGAGAAATAAGGGTCTTGGCTAATCATTTGGTAAGCAGGCGGTGTTGAACTGCCGTCATGTGTTAATTTCACTTGGCTGCCGCTAATCTGAGCCGCGCTGAATTGGGTAACGGTTACACCGGAGGTTAATTCAAAATGCGCGTTTTGAATATTATTGGTGGTAAATAAGACTAAATCTTGAGGATAATCATCCGAAACACTGAGCATATCCGATGTGATCAGCAGACTTTGTCCCTGATTAATTGAAATCTTATTGTTAATCCAAGCCGGTTGACGGTAAAAAGTCACCTGAGCACCGAGCGGCGCCAGTTTAAAATAAGGGTCGCTGATAATCACTTGATAAGCAGGTGGATTTGATGTGCCGTCCTGGACAAAAATGATTTTATTATCGATCAATTGTTGCTGAGTAAATTGCGAAACAGAAGTATTTTGCGGCATCAGTCGAAATTGCCCATGCTGTAAATTGACAATTTCAACCACCACTTGATCCCTGGGATAATCATCGTTGAAACTCAATTGAGAAGTGAACGGCACACTTTGGTTTTGATTAATCAATAAAGTGTTACTAGTCCAAGTAGGTTGTCGGTAAAACGTCACTTGAGCATCCCAAGGAGTGAGTTTGAAATAAGGATCACTGATGACAATCTGGTAAGAAGGTGAATTGGGCGTATTATCTTGTATAAATGCAATATCTCCTTCTTCTAACTGTCTTTGAGTAAACTGCGAAACAGGTGTGTTTGACGAGATGAGTTGAAATTTTCCTTGTTTTAAATTCATAATTTGGATAATCACTTGATCACTTGGGTAGTCATCGTTAAAACTCAATTGGGATAGTCCAAAGGAAACATTTTGCCCCTGATTGATCACTAGTTCATTCTTTACCTCTACCGGCTGCCGATAAAATGTTACGTTAGCAGCTAAAGGTAAAAGTGTGAAATAAGGATCACTGATGACAATTTTATAAATCGGAATATTGACTGTTCCATCTTGTACAAACAAAACTGCGCCATCATTCAATTGTTTTTGGGTAAATTTTAAAATTGGGTTATTAGAAGGCGCCAATTGAAACTGCCCATATTGTAAATCAATAATATTAAAAACCACTTGATCACTGGGATAATCATCAATGATTGTGACTTGGCTTTCCTCAAATACAATACTTTGCCCTTGATTAATCACTAAATTATTATTTACCCAAACTGGCTGGTGGTAAAAAGTCACGGTAGCATCCAGTGGCGCCAGTTTGAAATAAGGATCGCTAATAATTACTTGATAAGCAGGTGAACTTGATGTGCCATCTTGGACAAAAATAATTTTATTCTCTATTAATTGTTGCTGAGTAAATTGTACAATAGAAGTATTTTGCGGCATCAGTTGAAATTGCCCATATTTGATATTCACTACATCGATGATCACCTGCTCACTGGGATAGTCATCAATGACATTCAGTTGACTGGTAGTAAATATCATGCTTTGCCCTTGGTTAATCAATAATGCATTGATCTTTACCTGAGGCTGCCTATAAAAGGTGATGTTCGTCAATAAAGTCGCATATGAGAGGCGATTGTGATCTGCTTGGACCGTGTAATTGGGGGTGTAAGCACTGCCATCCTGCTGAAATTGAATTTGCAGGAGTTCAACTCGAGATTGATTAAAACGAGTAACCGCTTGACCCGGCGCACTGATATCTATAAATTTTCCATGTTGTAAGTCACTGATCGTAAACCAAAGTTCTTCGGAGGGATAATCTTCATCGGTTGCATTTAAATATGCATTGGAAATCAGGACAGTTTCATTTTGGTGAATGACCAAGCGATTCGTATTGAATCTCGTGGAAGGCCTGTCGCCAAATACTACATAACTACGGCCAGGGCCGAATAATCCACCATATGCAGCAGCACCCACGATGATATCAGGATAACCATCGCCGTTCACGTCACCAATTCCACTGACAGAATCACTGGATTGATAAGTGCCCGCTTCTGCATTCAGATTGATGCCATCAGTTCCGTTCAATGTAGTTAGATCTAAAACTCCTCCTGCACCCAGGGTAACACTGCCGAATACTAGATATTTTTGAGACCCAAAACTTCCCAACAAAATATCCGCATAGCCATCCTGATTAAAATCTTGTGCCGAACTGACTGAGGTTCCTGCACCGAGCAGCTTAAATCCATTGCTTCCATCTAAGCTAGTTAAATTCAATACGCCACCTTGTCCAATGCCTGGCTTGCCAAACACGACATAACTTTGCTCACCTGTTGAGGTTGATGCACCGATCAGAACATCATCATAACCATCACCGTTGACATCTCCGGCAGCATTAACAGAACAACCACTCTGATCGCCGGCTCGTTCACCATCAATCTTAAAACCATTGTTACCATCCAAATCCATCAAGGTAATTAGTCCGGTAGTATTATTTATCGTAGGTCCACCAAATACTACATAACTTCGTCCTGCATTGGTTTTACCATCGGGGGAAGCCGAATAAGCTCCGATGATCAGATCAGCATAACCATCAACATTGATATCTCCAGCCCCATTAACCGACCATCCTGTATTACCACCGCTTTCTCCATTCAAGATAAAACCATCTTTCCCATTTAAATTATCTAAGTTAATCCCACTACTGCCTACACCAATTCCTCCAAATACCACATAACCCCGCCCTGCAACCTGGTTACCTAAACACATATCTGCATAGCCGTCACCATTGATATCTCCGGCCCAACCTACCGCAAAATACCCAAGTGTCTCAGCCACAAATGAAAAACTGTCGCTACTCACATCACTCAAGTCAAATGGATTTTTGAAATCACTGGCTGCGCCAAATACCAGGTAACTACACGCTGCCGCAAGCTGATTCCCAAACCAATTCTGATCTCCAATTAAAATATCGTCATATCCATCTTTATTGATATCTCCTGTGCCACTAAGAGAACGTCCTCCCTCACCACCAAATTGAAATTGAAAACCATTCTTTCCATTTAAGTCAGTTAGATTAAGCACGCCGCCTAGACCTAAGGAAGGCCCACCAAAAATAATATAATTATAATTTGGGCTATATGCCCAACCAACAGCTTGGATTAGAAAGTCATCATAACCATCTCCGTTATAATCTCCAGCACCACTCACCGAATTCCCACTATAATAATAACTATTATCAAAAAACTCACCATTGATCTTGAAACCAGTGTGTCCATTTAAATCAGCAAGCTGTACTAACGCAGGGAATTGGGAATTAACAGGCATCATTGAAGAAATAGATTCCGCTTGCTTGCTCCAAGGCTGCCACAACGGCAGTGGTTCGCTAAAATTCATTGCTTCATCCAAATTGATCTCAACACTGCTTCGAGCCGTGCTCTCTGCGCTCGCGCCGCCGGTTTTTGCTACAAAATACATAACCATCGTTGTAGCTAAAGTGAGTCCCGCTTTAATAGACCCTTTCATAGACCATGATGATTCTCGCATAACTTAAGCCCTCCTATGGTTGACTTTAAAATGATTTCTATTAGTGATGACTGCCTCTCCTGCTATTGTCTCCGTTTTATCGGAATCTTTAGTTTAACCGATTGACGTTGTGGATATACAGTTCTTATTCATCCGTATCAATGAAGAATTAATATTGCAGAGATAATTCATAATCCCTGATCCTTGCAAGGGATGAATTAGTATTTCCTAATTAGAAACAATTTTTTCTGCTTATTCAAGAGATTTGTCTAATCCAAATATTCCAACGGAATTAACACCGCCAGGTTGAAGATAATTTGATCACCACCAGACTCCGCCGATAAATGTGGAGACATTAGGCTTAAGGGAGTTCCAGCAGGCAAAAGCGAATATTGCAAATTTCAAGGTCATTTTATGAAAGAACCAGACTCAAAAAAAGTCTTTTTACCGTATCATGCTTATCCCGAAAAAAAAGATAATTTTAATACCCAAAAAAGAGCAAATAGCCCTGATTCTTCTATATTTGTTTACACTTATAGAGATATACTTGATTACGATAGAATTTTAAATTCAGGCTCTCTCTCTAAATCCTCTTCCTCATCTTTTGTTCCCTAAATTTTAAAAAATATTGCATCCAATTCAAAAACTCATGAGGAGCTTGATAATTCCGTTGGCTTTGCTGGCGTAATTCAGAATGATCAGCGTTCCAGTTGTTCGTAACGGAATTCGATGTCTCCATACTGAATTTTCCTATTAAAACGACCTTTTATACGTGCAGTGGGGTTAACAGGTACCTGCTGAGAGCGCCTCTCATTATAATCTTCTTCACATTGTGCGGGTAACCAGGGAATATTGAGTTTATTTAGCACTTCCCGTCCTACTCCCAAAATGAAACCATCTAAGCAATAATCATTCGTGTAGCGGGAAAAAAATAACTTTCCATAAATACCATACCCTAATCGTACAGATGACTTCAATCAAATGCGGCGCTTCTCCTAAACGATTTTTTTCCTGGACTGTATAAGTTTCACCCTAAAACGAGAGATTTTTATGAGTGTGGCGTAACAGGTGTATGAGGAGATGACACCGATGACGGGTTAGACCCATTCTTCAAGGGGGGCGGCGGCATAAACGATACACTACTCACTTGTGATGAAGCAGATGGCCTATTATCCCCTTGATGGCTTAATAAAGCTGGTTGCACAGGCTCGGTTCTCGCTTGCGAGCGCACCTCGCATATCGATTTTAAAAACCGCAATTCTAATTCTTGAGTTGCATTTTTAGAATCGATTCCTTCCAAAAACTTAATGTTTCTCACAATATCGGCATTCACACCAGGCTCATTTGGATAGACAATTTCTAACTGCTCTTTTATTTTCTGCTCTAAGTGTTTGTCTTCTTTCTTTTGTGAATGTAATTTTTGATAATTATGTAATTTGGTTACTAACTTCAGGGTTTGCTTTACATTTTTAGTGGCGATGGGATCACTTCGCTCTTCATTTGTTTGCTGTTTTGTAGGTTGCCCAATCGCTTTTTTGTCTTTAGCCATTAATGATTGATAGTGACGGCCTATCTCACAACCTAAATTAATCACTTCTATAGAGCCTGGAGCTCGAAAGACTTGCATGATCTCACTGTCATGCGTGATTAGCACAACGGTTAAATAACGACCCTGACGTGCAAATGCATTGACCAACATCAGAACGGCTGTTTCATCCACCCAAATACCAGGGCGCGCTATTTTGTCTGCTTCTTTTTTATCTCCATGAAATAAATGTTGGTATTCATCCCAATGATCTTTGACCTCCTTTGCCGCCATGTTACGAAGTTCAGCAGCGCGCTCTTCAGTGGCTTGCGTTTCAATAACTCCTTGATCATCACGCTTACAGCTTGCATCACGACCCTCTAAGACGTAAAGCTGGTGCGCAAAAGCGTTAAAAAAACAATTACCAAAACCTGACACATTCTGGCAAACAAGCCCACCCTTTTTAGCTTCACGAGCTAACTGCTCTGCTAGATCTTCCTCTTCCAAAGTAGATTCTGACGATTTAGATTTATCAAAAGATTCCTGTAATTTCTGCGCAAATAAAAAATCGAACCACTCTTGAAAGGCTTTATCACTCAAAATCATGGTGCCGGTATTAACCATGGTCAAACTTTTTTGCCACTGCTGCATTTCTAATAAGCGCAATGAATTTGAAAGCTGGCCACACAGTTTGGTTAAAGTATCAATTTCCATTCTCATTCTTGGAACTAGAGAAAACTGATACCAATCAGGAATATTTTTTTGCAGTTTCATTTTAAATAATTTCGCTTCATCTTGAGTACCAATACGAAATAAATACTTAGAAGCGCTCGATTTAATTTCTTCGTCTCCACTTAAATAAAGTCGGAAATGACTTCCGGCATTAACTTTAATACCTCCCAAATCATAGAAACTGTGGCTATACATTTCTCTATATATTTTAAATTCGGGAACCAATTTTCTTTTTCGGCCACCTACATTTTTCATAATATTAATAGCAACAGGGAATTGTGAACTCAAAAGAATATTTCGTTCTTTAAGCGCTTCTGCTATAAGCCCGTGTTTAATTAAATATTCCTTGATCCTTTCAACAGCCAATTCAGCTACTAATTCTGCTGATCTTACAGTCAATCTTTCGATAGCTTCCCAATACCTAACGACACAATTAAAAGCGGTTTTCTGTCTTTCATTATCGTTAAATGCTCGTTCTCTGTTTATATCATCTAAAATATAACTAATAGTCGTAGCCTGGTTAGCTTTATGTCGAGCTGAAATTTTATTAATGATAAGTTTCGCTGTTTCCAAGGTAATAGCCACCGGAATACCTGCGACCGTCGCTGCGCATGCAAAAGCAGTGATTGACAAAATGTAATTAATATACTCAACTTCATCGCTCGCAGGATCAACAAATTTAGAACTAACAGCAGCTGCGCCAGTTTTTAAATTTCCCAACCTATTGTAAACAGTACGGTAATAAACATAGTGCTTCATAGAACTATAATCACTCAGTTGATTATATTTCTCTTCATCCCATAAGATACATTCTTTGAGCAATTTCTTTGCTTCATCTGTACCAACTAATGGCGTCAATTCAACTGTCGATTCAAGCGTTGATTCATCAATTTTAGTTTTTTTAGATGAAGGCCTGGATTTCTCAGGTTGCGATCCTCCTTTTCTTTTTCTTGGCATGATTAACTCCTTTAATCAAAATGGTGTGAAGAAATAAAGTTTTTGCGTTGTCTTTTCGCTAGCAATCTCTCTGGCAATTTTACCATCCCTAATAAAAATTTGACAACCAAATCTGAAGGACTTGACCCTGAGTGCACTAGCAAAGTAAACATCAGCTCGTCGTTTCCGGTTTGCGATCCAAACGACCAATATTCCAAAGCAGCCTTGAACGGGAAATCGGAAGAGCAGATGGGCTGAGAGAAGGATGGTCAGAAGGAGGGATAAATCTTGAATTGTGAACAGTAAAATTCTCTCACGGCTAATTTTACTGTTCACAATTCAAGATTTGCCCCCCCTTTTCTCCCTTTTTTTAGTCATTATTCTCTCCTATTGGAATTAATACTGGGGGCATTATGGGTGGAAAATGTGAGCTAATACCAGGTTTGTTGAGGCGTGAAAAACTTTCCGGAACGATTGCGTGGTCTGTTCGTTCCGGAAATCATTCGTTTGAGATAAAAATTACAAGTTATAGTTTTTTTTTGATCAATTTGCCTATAAAACTGAAGTACTTTAATCTTCTCTATCTGCCTATTCCGGATAGGGCTAATCTAATTGGTCACCCCATCGGGTGACCAATTTGCTAGAAGGAGTATCCGAACGTCCAGAAAGGAAAGAATTAAGGGCAGTAGATCAAAAATTGTCACAAGTCTTTTATATTGAAGGTAATTTTTTACTTTAATAAAATAACTTAATAAATTGAAAATATGTATTAAACTATTTCAGTTTCCCATGAAATCATTTCTAATGAATGCAATATTTTTTCACTCTTACCGATAAAATTGTCTACAACATCGGCATAAGCCGGTCTTTCGCCAAAAACCATATCTAACATGAAAGCATCCCAGTAACTTTGCCAAGCTTTGCTCTCTTTTAATACTTGCAATGCGCGGCGTATCTCTTGACTGGGGTTAGCAAAATAAGCAGGGTTATGATTTCTATATTGCTGGCGATCTCCTTCAATAATAACCATAACTAATTTTGCCATGCTTTCATCAAAGGAATAACCGCTTTGCTCAATTCTATATAAATCATAAAGATGCCTTACCAAGCTGGTATCTTGATAGTGAGTACGATAATCCATCGTCGCAATTCGGCGGGTCAAGGCAACCCATTTTTCTGCTGCTGTTTCCAATGGCGATACGCAATCAATTTTTCCAATGGGATGCTGTATTGTCGCACCTAATGTTTGGCGCATTAATGTTGTAATGGGTTGATTTTGCGTAGGTAATTTAACTGTATTGAGAAAAAATTCAACAGCTAAATAGGGTTTTAATGCGACCGAGTGCTGAGAATAGATCGAGCGGTACGGTATTCTCAATTCCATAAATTGCCCTAAATTGCGCACCCTGATCACATCATCAGAGCAGTAAAATCCATTCTCTCGCAGAACTTGCAAAATAGTCTGCCGAAATTGACGCAAGGTTTCGCGTTTGAAAGAAACACCTGGCTGCAATGCAATTCTAAAATCACAATCCTCAGACATCCGTTCTGTTATTCGATATGCTTTGGAGAGGCATGTGCCGCCTTGAAAATATAAATAATAATGTGGATTTTTTATTTCAGATAAAGCATGAATCAACTGAGTCACATAAAAATCTTTTTCTATAAAAGCTGGACTTTTTAACTTTAATAAATCAGTGGCATCTAAAATTTGCTGACGAAATTCGCTTAGATTATCGACGTTCCAGTTGGTAACGGAATTGGATATCTCCATACTGAATCTTCCTTTTAAAGTGCCCTATTACACGTGTAGTGGGATTCACCGGTACTTGTTGAGAACGGCCATTATTGTAATCCTCTTCACATTGCGCAAGTAGCCAGGGAATGTTCAGTTTGGTTAAAACTTCTCGGCCTACACCTAAGATGAAACCATCCAGACAATATCTGTTGGTATAACGGGAAAAAAATAATCTGCCGTAAATCCCGTAGCCCAGCCTGACTAATATATTTTCATTCATTAGTTGCTTCAAAGCTCGGCTCAGTTGACGTGGTGGCGCTAAGTCCGCTAAATCCGAGCGCAGAATAGCCATATCGGACATGGAGCGAATTCGCTCTAATATTTTATTGCGCAAATTTTGTTCTGTACCCGCTTTCATAGATTTTTCCTTTACTACAAACAATGGACTGACACTTATAGTTTAGCAGATTGAAGTATTAGGATAAATACTTAATTAATCCATTTTAAAACTACCGGATTAGATATATTGTATTCAAATTGAGCTGTCAAGAATCTAGTTTGTATTTTCCATCATTTCATTCGCTACTTGCGCAATGAGTATGCGTAAGCCGTTATTGTGAATTAATGAATTAGCCAGAGGTGCTGTGGCTTTTCCTAACAGTTTCTTCACCGCCCTCGCCCATTGGATAAATGGCGTCAGCGAACACTCGCAGAGGAATTTTATTGCCGGTTTCTAACTCTCAGAATTTTAAATCCAGGTAAGGGAGGATGCCAAAACGCACTCAATCGCAATAATCTTGTTGACGGTTGGGTTTGGATAAATGCAATGCCGCTTCTTATTATATTAAATTGTTCTAATGTCATGGGATGGGACGGCGGGAATATTATTATGGTTTTTGCAGATGTATTTGGCATCATAGAAAAAGAGAACACGGGGTAACGTTCCACGCGCTGCACCACGAATATCAAATATTGGAGTTTCGCGTATTAGCGTCAACGCTTCTGCCAATTCCGCTTTTAAAGAGTTGGCTATTTGATCTAAATAATCCGCCCAATGCTGCATCAGCTTTCTTCGTTCTGGTAAATATTCTGCATAGTTATAAGCAGCGCGAATATGGTTACGTTCGGAATGAGAAAGCTGACGTTCAATGGCGTCTCGGTTCCAGCCCTGCTCGTTGAGTAATAAGGATTTTTCTTTTTCTGCAAACCGATATTTAAACCGTCACAATTTTGAGCCATTCGGGTTAATAAGCAAAAACACCCCCAATCATGCCCCATTTTTTGCGGGATTTTGGGGGTTACATAACGGACATTACCGGAACTGGCTTTTCTGAAAAAACCAGTAATTACAAGCGCTTCAAGACTATTCTGGAACGTGTTGGAAGCTCAAATGGCGGGAGAATGGGAGTCGAATTATGAACTTTAGTCTTTGATTTATAAATAATTTTTTTTGTAACCTATTGTAGATACCCCAATAAATACCCCAAATTTTTTGGTACTGGAAAATCAATTACTATAGTTTAATTTCAATCAATACCACCCAACCTCTTTTTAACTAGAACCTGCTAAATGCTTAAATTGTAATTTACTTGGCCAGTCAATTTTCATTGCATTTTCTGGAGTATCATGTTTATTACTATTGCGGGTTATTCTGGTAGGTTTTTTAGCGATACTGATATGACCAATGCTGACAAATCTATGCTGATATTCTTGCATAAAATATTTTTCCTTCCAAAAGGATTGTCCAATATCTTCACAATAACGAACAAAACACAGGGCGCCATATAATTGCTGCACAATTTCTGTGAAGTTACCTTTTGTTTTTTTCATTTCAATATAGAGAACAATTTTTTTATGTGCTTCTTCAGAGAAGATGATATAATCTGCTCGCTTGCATTCCCCTTTAGACCCACAAAAAATAGCTTCAGGTAATTTAAATTCATCTACTTTAATAGCAATTGTGTTTGCAGGAATGCCATAAATAGTTACCAAGCAATCAGGTAATCTGGGTTCAACTAATTCAATAAAATGCCTTTGATATAGGTCTTTTTTAATTGGGACCTTTACGAAATCATTCATCATTTCCTTAATGATTTTTAAATCAGACACTCTTACTTTCTCCTTCCCCCCACACAATTTCATGCTGTATGCGATTCATTTCTTCAATTGTATTATCAAAACTTCGCACTTCAATACCAGA
>JAFEDN010000310.1 GCA_018241585.1 Pseudomonadota bacterium
TACTCCCTAATTTTTAGACCACTGAGAGAGATATAAAAATTTGTTAAACTGGTCTATCTCGGAGGTTCAGATGAGAGAAAAAAGCAAAGCTATACGGCTGAGTATAAGGCTAAAGTGGCCTGGGATGCGATACGTGGAGATTTAACGATAAATGAAATCTCGACAAAATATGGAATTCATGCTGCCCAAATTAATCGTTGGAAACAGGAAGCGTTATCTTCAATAAAATGCAGCTTTACTCATAAAGTTCAAAAAATGGATATAGGTGACCAAAAGCTCATTGATGACCTATATCGGCAAATTGGTCAACTGACCTGTGAAAACGAATTTCTAAAAAAAAAGAGTTTAGGAATAAGGCCTCAGAGAGACGCGCTATGATTGATATTAACCATGAGAATTTAAGCGTGAGGAAGCAATGCGAGCTTCTCAGTTTAAATCGTTCTAGTTTGTATTATCAAACGGTTGGTGAAAAGAAATACAACCTATTACTCATGCGGTTATTGGACGAAGAATATACTCGCCATCCATTTACAGGTGTGGAAAAAATGGTAGTTTATTTGAAAGAATTAAGGCACCCAGTTAATCCGAAACACGTTAGAAGATTGCTCAGGATGATGGGATTAGAAGCGATTTATCCTAAAAAGAAATTAAGTATTTCAGATATTTCCCACAAAAAATACCCTTATTTACTGACTGGATTGGAGATTAACTTCCTTGCAAAGTTACCCACATCATTAACATGGGTCCCCTGGTTTTCGGACTCCATCAGCCATTCCTCAATGTACGCGTTAACGGGGCTCAATCACTTCAACCTTTCGGTTTGCAGCCTGCAATTTCCTTTGCCTACCCTTACCTTAACTGATTGCATTACTACAATTAGCCCAAGGCTAAGTACGAAATGTATGTGGTCTAAAAATTAGAGAGTATTATAGCTTAGTTGACAACATTATCTGAACAGCTACGGGGATAGTCCAGTATCACCAGTTTGTGTTGATAAATCATCAATTTTTACACGATCCAACTCATTAAATCGGGATAATATATCTTTGTTACTTTCATCTTTAGAATATAATTCTCTCAACTGGTTAAAAATAGAAAGTAATAATTGCAGAATTGAGCTGATCTTAGATTCAACAGATTCCATTAATTTAGTTTGCCTAGGAAAATCGTTTATTGCCTTCGCGAATAAACCTTGTAAAACTTTAGCCGCCTGAAAAATAATCGCCAATTCTTTTAACACTTGAATTGGCGTCTTTTCAACAACATAACTATATAATAATCCGACATCAAGATGAGAATAATACGTTCTCAAATTTTCCACAAAAAGCTTCGCCTTGTCTTGATTAACATCAGGGGCTTTCGTCAAATAAACAAGGATTTCATAATCATGAGCTAAAGGAGCTTTGCTTAAACGAATAATAGAATCAATTTTAGAAATATCATCTTGGATGCTTGACAGTTTCTGAGATCTTTCAGATTTTTTATCCATTGTTTTTCCTTCGGTATTATAAATAAGGTGAGGACGACTTTCTGTCATATAAATATTTTCCTGCTTGGTTTTTTTGAAAAATCTTTCGTGCTCTTGGGTTCCTTTTGATTCTTTGAACATATTTTCAGATAATTAATGCTAAATATAAATCAGCAATTGAAACATACTATACTCTTGATGTTAAGATAACCAACAACAGACAGTAAATATTATTCCTGAAATATATCGTATTGTTCAACATTTTGCGGAAAATTGTTTTTATAGTGATCCATATAAAAAAGCCCCAGATAGCGCTAATTATGTTCTGTGGGTTCAAGCTAAAACCCAACAAAGTATATCATTAGACTCTGATCATACCGATCCATTAATGAATTTACAAAAAAAATTTTACAAGCGGCCTAACGTAGGTTGACTAGGTTTGGTTGTTAATTCTTTGCCTCCCCGTTCTACATAAATTTTAAAACGTTTTCCACAAAACGTAATCCCTATTTTAATAATATTTGTGCTACCCCGTTTTTCTGCTTCTGCTGAATAGCGGCTCTTACTAATTT
>JAFEDN010000311.1 GCA_018241585.1 Pseudomonadota bacterium
GGAGCGTCCCAATGGGTTGTTGCCGGATAACGGTACGGTTTTTTATGTTAGTGAGGTTAACCACGGCCATTTTAGTTTAATTTCAGAACCGCAGACGTGGATAGCCTATTTCGATCAGGGTCAACTGAACAGTGGTCAAGTGCAATTTGTGCACGATGGCTCTTTATCAATTCCGAGCTATGATAGCGCGGTGCAGGCGTTTGGCCTACAAAGCGCTACTCTACGGGCGGCAGTGATCTTTCGTCCCATTAATCAACCGCCGCAATTAATCCATTCCCTCATCGACCAGACGGCGACCGTGGCAGAGCCTTTTACTTACGCGATTCCTACCGGGAGTTTTGTGGACCCGGAAGGAGAATCCTTGACTTACCGGGTTAGTCGCTATAACAGCACTATCCCGTTGCCGAATTGGCTCCGTTTTGAGGAATCTAATTGCCGATTTATCGGCACGCCCACGCTCAAAGATTTTATTGAAGTAAATGTAACCACTCAAGACCCGGAAGGGTTATCCACCACGACGGATTTTACGATCAATGTTGCCCCAGCCTCTTCCGAGAACGGATTTACGACTTGGCAAAAGACCATTATCGGCGCGCTGATTTCCGGAGGGATTGGTATTGGGTTTGCGCTGGCGCAGATCTGTCTGAAGCGGATTGCGAACAAGAAATTGCTGCAAGTGTTAGGGGAAGATAAGAGCAAATATGAGCAAGAGATAGTACGCCCGGTGATGAAAGAGATTGCGCAGCGGATTAAAATCACACGGTTTATGAATGCAACCACGAATAAAGAATTGATGGCGTTCAAGAGCGCAGTACGGAGTTTATTAGGTGTTTTGTCGGCAAAGGGAGTGAATTTAAATTTTGCGAAGATGAAAGATACTGAAAGAGACATGACGATCAATGAGATTGGCAACCAAACCTACCGCTGGATGAAAGCAAACCAGCGAGGTTGTGCGGCTCGTTGCCCGGGTCTACATGCGTTTTTCAAGCCGCAATTGAGGCCGGAGGAGTTACAGGATTCGGCGGAAGAGATTGCTGATCAAGTGGTGCTTGCCTTACAAAAGACTGTGCGAAATCAGCCAAGTTTGAGTAGAGGCCTCTCAGCATCAGGAAGCTCGGTTTTTAAAGAGCAGAAGGATAACCAGAGTATGGAATTACCTGATATCAACTCCCCCTCGAAAAAGAGTGTTGAATCAGAAGGTTTCGCTGTGCAATTGAATTAGTCATTGAGCGGATGAAATTAGGTTAAACTAACATATGAAATTACCTATAGCTTACGATAATTTTAAAGACATTATTGATAAGCGATTCGATAATGCCACTCAGATAGCAGTCATAACTCGTCCGCTCCGCTTTGGTAAGACCTTAAATTTATCCATGCTGCATTACTTTTTAGCATCGGAAGCCTACGGACAATCGGTCAAAGGATTATTTGAGGGATTAAAGATTGCGGAGCTCGGTGATGAATATATGCGCCATCAGGGCCGATATCCGGTCATTGAAGATGAGTGCAGAAGCTTTAGAAAAAGTGTTAACCGAAACGGCACCACAAGTGCTGGTGCAGATTCAGCAACAAAATTATTTATCGGAAGCGCATCAGCGAGGCCGAACGAATATTATCAAAATCGGTTTAGCGTTTTGTGGAAAGCATTTCCAGATTCAAGCAGAACAGGGGAGCATAGCATTATTTGAACGCTATTAATTCATATAATTTTAGGGAGATAACCAATGAAACAAGGACAATTTCCAGCGATTTTAAATTTGACGGATTTAAACGGCAAGAATGGCTTCAAGCTGGATGGTGAGGCAGCGAATGACCTCAGCGGCTACTCGGTTAGCGCCGCGGGAGATATCAACGGCGATGGGATAGCTGACTTGTTGATTGGGGCATATGGTCATAATAGTTCTACGGGCCGCAGCTATGTGGTGTTTGGTGGAACGGAAGTGGGTAGTTCTGGTCTGATATCGCTGTCCGGGTTGAATGGCGCTACAGGCTTTAAGCTGGATGATGAAACGACGGGTGACTACAG
>JAFEDN010000312.1 GCA_018241585.1 Pseudomonadota bacterium
CGGATGCTCTTGGTACAGAAATTGAAATCATTAAATCTATTGATCAATCTTCCCCATTGTTATTCAGTGAAGTGTGTGGCGGGCCTGCGATCCCAGAAGTAAAAATTGACCTATGCCATTCTTCTACGGATGGGTTTGTTATGTATTTGCAATATATTTTGAATAATGTGTTCGTGAGTGGATATCACCTGCATGTCGATGCAGAAGGTCAATATGAATTAATAACCCTCAATTATACGGATGTAGAAATGAGTTTCATTCCAATGGACTCATCCAGTCAACTGGAATCACCCGTCAGCGTGCGAGCGCAAGTCGGTTGTTGGCCTCATTTGGCAACGTATATACGACAAAAAATTCTTGCCAAAACGCCAGAGGGATTCAATTTATTTCTCGCGGCTGTATACGGCGAAGCGAGTGGAGTTCATCATGGCCGTGAAGCCGCTTGGCGCGCAGTAGGTTCTGTCATCATCAATCGAATCAATTCAGGAATTGGCATCGCTACCATACGTCCGACGACATCATTAAACATACCGGATTTAATGCATATCTTAAACCTAATAAAATCAATTGGGATAAAGTGAACTTGAATAGCCACCATATTAGAAACCACCAACAATTTTTAAAAGCTTGGGCAACATTACACAACCAAAAAATAAACCATCATGGTGCTTTGACTTCCAAAGAAGATAAAATACTTAGAGAAATGAGAAATGTATTACGCGATATCTATAGTGGTCATCCCATCACCAAGGCAAATTACTATTATAGTCCACGTTCCATGCCTGGAAGACAGCCTAGCTTTTTATCTCCTTTAAAAAATCCTGAGCAATATAAAGTATCGGTTCCGGGTATTTTGGAACATGATTTTAAGTTCTATTTTATTCCGGCTTCAGTTGAGAGAGCCGCAGGAAAAAAGAAATGAGACAGTTATTTTTAGGAATTTTTCTATTTTTTAATACTTCAATCTATGCGGCTGTGGTCGATTCTATGTTTGTCATGGGTGCAGACTATAAGTTACTCCATATATCTAATCATCATTGTTCAGGATATCTTTACGCAGAAAATTATCAACATCAAAAAATTCTTATCTATAAATCTGATTCTCCGTACCCCCCTGATTCTACCTTTAGCTCGAATCAAATAGATGGTACAGATATATTGGATATTGGTTTTAATTGTCATAAAGATACATGTAACCGTTATCTGAATCGTCGAACAAATCAGTTAAGCGAAATTTATTCGAGTATTTTAGATTATGACGCTAAAAAAGATGTTGTTGCTTTCTATCAAAAAGATGAAAATAAAGTAATTATTAGCCGAGCTTTTAAAGTTTGCAGCAAACCGCTAACTTATTTTGTTAAGTTAGAAGAGGATTCTGATTTTGGCATCAAAACAAAATTTCTATCTAATGGGGGGCTGCAATTGGATTATGAAGTGCCGGATGGGAAGGATATCATTAAAATCATCCACCTTAATTATGGAAAATTGTTGAGTGATTGTGGTTAAAAATTCCACATTTATTGCAGGCTAAGCACATAATTTTGCGGGTTAAATTTTTTGCTTTGGGAATTGTTAATATGAAACCAATCAGAAAAGAGGACAAGCTTTTTTACCAATGAATTTATATAAAAAATACCAATTATAAGTTTCTTACTAAAGTGGTAAACCTATGAGCTTCCTTGAATGTCTTAATGCCTGTAATCATTTTGATCGACAAGCGGTATTACCTTTCTTGATTGATCACCAACAAGTGGGCTGGATTAAAAAAACTCACTACCCTCTTCTCAAAAATAGAACGGAATTTTTTCAATTAGATATTGATCAAGTTCATTTAGCTGATCAATTCAATAACTATGACCAAAGAACACATGCTATTGCCGAAGTTGTCCTCACATCCATATTCATGAGATAAGGTTAGCTCCAATTTTAATTCCTAACTTCAGCGTTTACTCCATTATCTAGTTAGAAATTATTAAATTATCAATGGGTTGTTCTTGAAAGATGTAGGGCGTGTATAGGATACTATT
>JAFEDN010000313.1 GCA_018241585.1 Pseudomonadota bacterium
TATAATCTTTACTTCGTGTTTCTTTCATATTAGTTTTCGCTGCGGTTTGTAAATTGATTTGCGCAAAATAACGTAGCTCCTGTTGAAAATCAACGCCGATTAACCCTTTATCAGCAATCACATCGCCTCGAATACCCGGTGTTAAATCCCAAAAAGAATGTCTTTCATCTACATTAGCGGCTGTCGCCGTGATTTGGGTAATCACTCCTTCCGAGTTAATCATCACGTTGCCTTTGAAACTATAGTAGATTTCCTCTTTAGAAGCACAATAACCATAGTTCGCTTGCCCTTTAAAAATTTGACTGCTATTCGCTCTCTTGAAGTGGCATACCGGCATTGGAAAACCATCCGCCAGATGTAGAAAATCAGAAAATACCCCCAGTTGAGGCGGCTAGTTGAGCTTGAATCCGTTGAGTCACATTCCACAGGTTCGCGGCATGGTTCGCGTAATTGGCCCTTGAACTTAAAGCCGGAAACCAGTTATGCCAATGCTGGGTAAAATATTCCCAAGCACCCTTGTCGGTATCAATCCCCAGAAATTCAGCCACGATTTCCATGGTGATCACTTCACTATCCGATAAATTTGGCTTAAATCCTCTTTGCCGAAGCTTGGGAGCACCCAGAGAATTTTTTAATATCACATCTATCAAGCAATACACCCTAATAATGAAATCCTCCGATAACATTAAGACCTCCTCATTTTGTGTTTGGCGATTTTGACTAAGACATGACGATAGTTTACAATCGAGGTTCAATTTTGGTAGGGCAATGTGGCATGGATAGTCTCAACAAAAAAAGCCCCCCCCCCCCCGGTGGCTATCAGCACGCCTGCAAACTGCCGCGGATGTGTGGTTAAAAAAACATCGCCGCCGCCATCGTTGTTCCTCGGAAAAAAGCTCCTGGTGGGACTTCGTTTACCGTTGGCCGCGCGAAATTCAGTCCTGGATCGATGACTTTATTGCCGGCAATTATCGCTTTTCTCCACTGATTCGCTTTCGTTTTGCCGATGAAACACCCGATATGTTCGAATATCGCGACCGCTTGATGCTGACCTTGCTGTATCAACAAATCAAATCCGCTTTTAGTCATCTGATCTCCAAACGGTGTCTGCATCTCCAGGGCCCGAATGGGGTGAAAACCGCTTTGACCTGGCTACACAATGTGATGAACGCCAAAACTTACCATTATGTGATCAGGGCCGATATCAAAGGTTACTATGCCTCTATAGATCACCGTATTCTCCTTCAGCAAACGCAACAGGCTTTTCAAGACCCGCGGGTGCAACAGTATTTAGAAGCCATTACCACCGCGCCGATTGACGATGGCGGCAGATTATTAACGTCTACTACCGGCATACCCCGGCGCAGCCCAATATCCCCTTTTTTAGCGGCGCTTTATTTATCCCCATTAGACCACGCTTTTGCCAATCATCCCAGCGTGTTTTACCTTCGTTTTTGCGATGATTTCGTCATTTTGGCGCAAACCAAAAGTCAATTCGTTGCCGCGCGGAAAAAATTATTTCGTATTTTGCGACAACTTAAATTGAAACTCTCCGACCCCAAAACGCGCATGGGTAAACTCTGTGACGGATTCCATTTTTTGGGTGTGCAACTTCAATTTCAGGTTCAACCGGCAGTGTCTCAAAACCTGCTGGCTAAAACCCCAGTGTCGGCCACGATTCATAGCAGATCGTGCCGACGGGCCTTGGAGCGAGTATGCGCGATGAAACAAAGTGCTGTTTTTTATCCAGCCCAAATAAAGCGCTACTTACTCTCTTGGATAACTTGGTGGTCGTGCACTATAGTTCCAATAACCGTCAACCATCTGCTCCAGACCTGGCGCGACTTCACCAGCATTTTTGAACCGACGCTGGCCAGGGTCGCACTAAGGGTTATCTCCCAGCAGTTCCCGCTGAAGCAAAAATTACCTATAAACTCGTGAAATATTGAAAGATTTATTTTTCAATATAAATATTTTTCGTAGAAAAACCTAT
>JAFEDN010000314.1 GCA_018241585.1 Pseudomonadota bacterium
TGGGCTGCCAACCTAGTCTGGGAACACACGTCAGACGACAAATTCAAGCTCGAACGCCGGAAGGATTTAATTTATTTGTCGCCACTGTCTATGGTGAAATGGCGGGTGTCAAACACTCACCCACATTAGTCTGGCAAGCAGTCGGTTCCGTGATTATGAATAGAGTTCACACCGGGATATGGCATCGTTATAAAACCACTGACGAAATTATTATCCATACGGGGTTTGATGCTTATGCTAGTCTTAATAAGATAAATTGGAATAACGTCAATTTTAACAGCCAATATATAAAAAATCACCAGCAGTTTTTAAAGGCATGGGCTTCTTTAAATGAGATACAAATTAATCACCATGATGCGATGAATGGCCACGAAAAAACAGTATTATCTGCTGTAGAACGATCATTAAGAGATGTTTATTTTGGCCATAAATTAATTACACCAGCTAATTACTATTACAGCCCTCGCTCTATGTTCGGAAAAACGCCCAGCTTTTTAGCGCAACTTGATAATCCTG
Organism: Pseudomonadota bacterium; assembly: GCA_018241585.1. Classification (GTDB taxonomy): domain Bacteria; phylum Pseudomonadota; class Gammaproteobacteria; order Coxiellales; family Coxiellaceae; genus JAFEDN01. The sequence goes on from JAFEDN010000314.1 coordinate 517, forward strand.
AACAATACCGAGTTAATGTTACCCATATTAATGAAAGTGAAATTAGGTTTTACAATATTCCCGCCAAAATTGAAAGAGCAGCGGGAAGAAAGAAATGAAGAAACTCTTATTTTTAATCCTTTTATTTATTTTTACTCATGGAAATGCAATTGAATTACAGTCTCCTTTGATTAGTGGGAATGAAAAACCATTATTACACATAATTAACCAAGATCAATCGGCTTATATTTATGTAGAAAACGACCGTCATCAAAAAATTCTATTATATAAATCTAATTATCCTTACCCTTCGCATAGCGTATTTAGCATAGATCAGCTCAAAGGAACCGATATATTATTCATCAACTTTGAATGTGAAAGAAAATATACTGGATGTAACCGTTTTTTTAATTGGCATACCAATAAGATGAGTATCGTATACTCTAATATGTTAGACTTTAATCCTAAACAAAAGGTTGTTGCTTATTATATCGACAAGAAAAATACTGTTGTTATTGCACCGATATTTGATGCCTGTAAAAAACCTTTAACTTACTATTTAAGGATATTTCCTGACTCAAGCTTCGGAATTAAAACTCAATTTCTAAAGAATGGTGATCTGCAACTGGATTACGCAGAAGCTCAGAAAGGAGAAGATGTCCTTAAAATTATTCAGGTTAATTACCAGCAGTTATTTGATCACTGTGCAACAGGATGATTACCAATAATAAATATGCGGCTTTCGATTACCCAAGTCCCAGACTAAGCTATCTGGTTCGCAGCCTTGTATTATTTTATGGCAATTTGACTTATTACAGCGTCTTTTTATCTCGATGATCTTGCCACTCGCCACTTAGTGAATGATCATAGTAACGCCGGGACAAGGGGTTTATCCTCCGCCAGCAATTTAACTATAGAAAGTAAATCTATCTCCAGAGTCTTCCGATAACGGGCGGATTTCTTTTCGCGCTTGTAATCCCGTTTGAACTGCGCCGTGTGCTTAATCGTCCTCATTTAAACTATCTAGCAGTTTATCAATATGATCTACTTTCACTAAGTCGCCTCGACGGGCAGCCTTCATAGCTTTAATAGTGGCCTTATTTGGAATCAGTGGCTCGAACGGCAACGCTTTTTCCTGAGCAACACGAGTCAACAACATACGGAAAGCGTCCGATGTGGTTAAACCTATAGCCGCCAAAACAGCAGCCGCCTCATCTTTAATATGCACGTCAACACGGGCACGGACAACAGCATTGGTAGTCATAATTTTACCTCCTCTATGTGCTACATTGTAGCCCAAAAATCATCTATTGTCAAATTGAATGCAAGTAACTAGGGGTAGCTAATGCGCTCATCCACCGCTTTAACCGTTCAGGGCTTCCAAAGCCTTCAAGAAGGTGAGAAAGCTTTACCCTTTTCACAGGACAAACCCACACCGAGCGGTGTGGGTATTGGACCAGCGGGAGCGAATCAACAG
>JAFEDN010000315.1 GCA_018241585.1 Pseudomonadota bacterium
GAACGGTCGGTTTTATCTTTTAAACGGGCGTAGGTCAGTGGCTTGTCTAAATCCGCCGGGGTGACGCCGCGGGTAATTTCTAAAAAAGCCTGCGGTTCTGCGGCAATAAAATCCAGCAAGATAATCTGCTCGTATTCCAATCCTTTCACTTCATAAATGGAAAAAACCAGCGGCGTGTCAAACAGCCGGGCGGCGTGGGCTTTCCATTCATCCCGCAACACAATCACCGCTACCTGAATCGATTTGCGGGTTTTCTGATTGAGCTCACGCACAAAATCACTGGCGGCATTTAAAAAAATCACCGTGCCGTCTTGTTGAGAACGGCTTTCAATCAGATAATGGCTTTCTTTGTCCACCGATCCCAGCCGGGCGTTTTTTAATTTTAATATTCGATTGGCGAGGTGCGTGACCGCCATTGAATTCCGGTAATTGACGCTTAATAGCCGGGTGATTTGTTGTGAATCGGTTAACTCTCCCTCATAAAACAGGGTTTTTATTTTCGACCAGGAGAAAAAGTTGGGATGCACAATCTGGTTGGCGTCGCCGCACAATAAAAATTGTCCGGGATTTTTCAGGGTTTTTAAAATAAGTATTAACTGGATATTGGTGAAATCCTGAATTTCATCAATGACGACAAAATCATAACGCGGCGTGCAACGGGATAAATAGGCATAAGACACCAGGTTCATATCATACCAGACACGCTGTTTTAACATCGCCAGATATTTCTCGTAGAGTTCATACACCTGCTCGCGCTGTTCCGGTAAAAAAATCGATTGTTTGACGCCCAAACCCAAATAATCTTCCCGGGATAAATAAGGCTTATCGATCACCGGACCGCTGAATACGCCTTTAAATTCTTCGTAAAGCGCGTGCGTGTTTTGTAATAGTTTATGACGTTGCCATGGTTGAACCCACTCTTTGAACGATTTGAACGTCATTTCTTTACCGCCGGGAACCTGAATGGTTTCAATCAGTTCCTGATAAGAAAGAAAATCAACCGCTTGTAAATCATTTTGATATTGATGAGCGTAATAGAGATTACGGGAATTTTGAACCAAATATGGTGAATGCGTGACATATAAAATATCGCCGGTAGTTTGTTTCATCTTTTCCAACGTCAACGCGGTCTTGCCGCTGCCGGCGGAACCGATGATCAATACTGGCGGCCGCGTTTGATAAATTTCCTGTTGGGCGTCGTCGAAGGAAATTACTTTATCCAGCCAGTGAAATCGCGTATTATTTTTATTGAGATAGGCAATGGGTTCCACCGGCTCAGTTTCTGAATGAACAATTTTAGATTCATCCACGATAGCACCATTGAGGAATCGAGATTGGCTGTAATCATGCTGACGAATAATTTCCAACATCAACGCATACGTTTCACCTTGGTAGCTGACTATTTTGAATAATAATCGATTAGAGTGATCTAACTCAGCACGATAATAACCAGTCGGCAGTAATTTCTTCACTTTTGCCGAATAAAAATCACGATTGCGAATCATCTCCACTACTTTGGCGTATGATTTCGTCACTCCTTGCAGGTCTAAATCCTGGTATTCCAGTATATTCATTCAGTCCGTCCTAATTAAAACAGGATTATTCTCCAATTATTATTTTTTACATAGCCGATGGCATTCTAAATCTTTAATCTCTTTGTATAATGTCGAAAGATGGGCTTTGATAGAGTAAACTTCAGCAGTCACCCAATCACCATTTTCAACCAATTCTTTCTCCATTTCTTTGACCAAAAGTTCCATTTCATTTAACTTGTCCTGGAACTGTTTAACTTTATTTTTCATGTGATGCTCCTGTCATTTAATTTTTAACTGCAATGGGCATGAACCTATTATCCCCTCAAGCTTAGTTCAATTCCGCGACCGACGCTTCTTCCTGCTGTTCCGGCTCGACTCTTTTCTGCGACGGCGAGTCGAGTTCCGACAGTTCCATACTACGCTTA
>JAFEDN010000316.1 GCA_018241585.1 Pseudomonadota bacterium
TTTTGGGGAGGTGGATTTTTTTGCATTTGACCCAAGAAAATGTATCGTCGAGGAATGAAATACTTTGTCCAGGACGGCCAATGGCTTGCCCTTAGAAACCGAGGATCGACCTGGCTGAACCCAGTCGCCCATGGGCGTTGTCACTGGAGTTGGCTCCTTTTGCTCCGGCTCCTTCTGCCATAACCCAAATAAATTTTCGGCGACCCGCTGCGCCGAAGGACGGCGGCTCGGTTCGGGGTGGCAACAGGCTTTGATTTCCTTGACTAAACCGGTGTGTGCCCGCTTGGGTATCGGTAACCCATCGTTTTGAATGATTTCGGTGATTTTCGCCTTTAATTTTTGTGTGACCATGTGTTTAAACAAGTCCAGGACCTGTTGTTGTTGAGTGTTCTGCGCTTGAAAGTCATGCTCTTTTAAGGCAGCCCAATCCCTCTCTACAGTACTCGCTGTCGGTAGGGGTTGTTTTTTGTGAGTCAGCCAAGCCTGGCCCGCTTCTGTTTTTAATTCGGTTATTAAATCGTCTGCCGTTGTGCTGTGGATAATGGCCATGCGCTCTCTTCGAAAAGGAATTTCGCGCGTGATCAACTCCCACAATACCAAACCCAAGGCATAGATATCCGATGTTTGGCTCTGCATGATACCGTGAAACAATTCTGGCGACATCCACTGCGTCGTGCCGACTAGGGTATCGGAAGTGGCTTTTTCATCAACGCCTTCCGCGGCGCTACGCATGCTGACCAGGCCGAAATCACACAGCTTGGCGTGATATTCGTATTTAGTTAACAACACATTCAAGCTCTTCAAATCCCGATGCAAAATACCCCGTTCGTGTAGATGGGATAATCCCGCCGCTATTTCAAAACCTATCTGGATTTGCAGCGAATAAGTTAACGGAATGGTTGGTTGTTGCAATAAATCATAGAGCGAGCCGCCAGGCACGTATTCCATCACCATGTAATAATTCGGGGCGTCCATACAGACGCCAATTAAATTTACCAGATAATTAGATTTGATACTGGCCATGACCGAGGCTTCTTTTAAAAATTCCTGCTCGCGTTCTTTAGTAAACAGTTCGGCCTTTAATTTTTTCAGGGCTACCTGATTAAACTTATACGTACCTAAACTCACGACCCCATAAGCGCCTGCCCCTAAGTCTTTACCCACGATTAAATCACTGGCTTTCACTTTGAAAGAAATGGTTAAATTGCCGTATTTATCCAATTGACCGACCCGCTCGACGGCGGATTGATCGTCCAATACCTCTTGTAAAAATACTTTGGATTGACCGGTTGCTTGGGCCACGATGTCTTGGGTCACCTGCGCATGGTGCTTGACCAGCAAACGCACGCAGTCGATGTGATTGCCTTGCGCCGCTAAAAACAAAGCGCTGCGGCCATTCTGGGCACGGCAATGGATCATTGCTTGATGGCGAATCAATACTTCCAGTGTGCGACTATGTCCGCCGGTCGCAGCTAACATTAGCGGCGTGTAGCCTAGGTGGTCAGCTTGGTTAACGTTGGCTCCCTGCATTAACAGATATTCCACCGCTTCTTTATGGCCTTGTTGAGCGGCTAAACATAAAGCAGTGCGACCGGCTTGATTTATATGATCCACAGCGGCTTTGTGCTCCATCAGGTAGGACAGATTTTTAACCTGATTAAATTTAGCCGCCCAGAACAATGCGGTATCTCCTGATTGGTCGGTACTATCCACGGCGGCTTTGTGTTCGGCAATCAAGAGTTGCATAACGGGTGTATGACCTCGCTCGCTGGCGCACATCAGCGGGGTAATCCCCGCGTGGTTGGCCTGATGCACATTGGCCTCACGGTCAATCAGAGTTTTCACCAAGTCTAAATCGCCCAGACGAGCCGCTAACTGCAACGCCGTATCGCCTTGTTGGTTGGTGTGCAGGATATTTATCGGCTGGGTAAGCAAAAGCGCTGCCGCCTTGACCT
>JAFEDN010000317.1 GCA_018241585.1 Pseudomonadota bacterium
TTGAAATATTTCCAGCAAGGGATGAGTCCATTACATTGGGGAAGACCCAATCCTAAAGTCGCTGTTTTTTATATGTCGCTTTTCCCGCAATTTATTAATCTTAAAGCGGGTTCAGTCATTTCACAAACATTATTTTTAGGAATGACTCAAATCAGCATCAGTTTTTTAGTGAATAGCACTATTATTATGGCGGCAGCAATCATCTGCCATTTTTTCAATAAGAATCAGCAATGGACTAAATTTCAAAAATGGATCATGGGAATCACCCTTAGCGGATTGACGGTAAAGATGATTCTGAGTAAACGTCCTGCCTGAATTAGCTAACGACCAACTACTGTCAAACGAGTTTTCAACACGGGTGAATTAGTAGTGATTACTCATTTTCAAGATTTTAATTATGAATTTGAAAATATCTCTTGGCCTTTTTTCTCAAGTAAGCGCGTATCATAAAACAGCTCAATTCGTGAAATCAGATTATCTTTGAAATTTAACAAAGCCACTGCTCTCAGAATGCCAATAGGATCTGGACAATGGACATCATACACTATGATGGCTTGATCTTCAGCACCAAATTTTTCTCGAACCTTTAAGCTGTTAAAGAGATTGAAAAATTTTCTAACTGAATCAAGATACTTCTCTTTTCCTGTGAATTCGGCCAATGGACCAATAAAATACACATTTGGATGAACTTGTTTTTCTATAAAATCAATATTTTTATTACTCATAGCCTCGTAATACGCCGTCGCTATATCAGTTTTATTTTTAATCATATAACCTCACTATCATTTAGTTTAAAGTTGACAATACATTTTTATTATAGTAAACTACATCCAATATGTCAAGTAAAAAAAGAACCTATTATTCCGAATTGCGAACACAACAATCGCAAGATACAAAAATTCACATTATGGACGCAGCTAAACAATTATTTGAATTAAAAGGATTTGATCAAGTCACTATTAATGAAATTGCTGCAACCGCTCAAGTTTCTGCACCTTCTATTTATGCCATTTTTAAATCAAAGCGCGGAATATTATTCACTATCATGGATGAAGCACTGTCGAATGAAAAACGTAATGAACTAATAGAACTAGTTTATCAAGAAAAATCTCCTGGTAGAAAATTAGAAATTGCTGCTGAGATTGCTCGGCAATTGTATGATGCTGAAAAAAAGCAATTGAGCATGCTCAGGGGAGTTTCTATTATAAACCCGCAATTAAAAAAATTAGAGACTGAAATGGAAAAAAGACGTTATAAACGCCAGCAAGAGACGGTCGAAACGATAGCGAAAGATGATGTTTTTAAGAAAGGAATTTCCATTACTCAAGCCAGAGATATTCTTTGGACATTAACGGGCAGAGATATTTATCGAATGCTAGTGATTGAAAGAAAATGGTCGTCCGATGAATATCAGGCATGGCTATCAGAAATATTAATCATGAATTTATTAAAATAAGAAAAAATTTCACTCTTTTTAAAAATCCTTAAGGATTTTTAGAACTCAAATATTCCTTCTTAGATAGTCGATATAACACATGTCTGCATAATGGACTCACTTGTGATAAACGAGGATGATCAAAATCCTCTAGCGAATTATGATACAAACCGATTTTCTCCATCACCCGCCGAGAGACGCGATTATCCACGACGGTAAATGAAACGATTTCATTTAAATTCAATTCAAGCTTCCATAATATTTATTAAAAAATGATTATCGATGTGGCGAATGATGAGAATGAGAAACAGAATGCGCTTTAGATGCATGTCGTTGCGGAGAAATCCATTCTGTCATGGAAATTTCAGTAACAATTTTATCCCAGGGCATGGAATAACGACCTTTTTTATCCTGCAATAATAAACCAGCCTGACTTAATATTTTAATATCCTGGTGAACATTGCTGTAATCTCGCTCCAATTCTTTCGCCAATGCACGCACACTGCTGGCTCC
>JAFEDN010000318.1 GCA_018241585.1 Pseudomonadota bacterium
CAGTGCTGCCAGATGATCGCATCGTGAGTGGGTCTGAAGACGCCACCATCAAGATTTGGGATGTGTCCGGGAAGTGTCTGACCACTTTCAGTGGGCATACTGGTTGGGTTAATGCGCTAGCAGTGCTGCCGGATGGTCGCCTGGTGAGTGGGTCTGTTGACACTACCCTCAGACTCTGGAATACCGGCCTTCGCCCCTTGGCCTTACTACAACTCAAACCGCTATTGCTAGCTTTACAAAAAAATCGTTCCATCCGTCAATTGAATCTACAAAATACACGGCTCACGGATGAAGATATTCCCCACTTAATTGAACTACTCACACCCAATACCACTGTCACTGAAATAGATATTCGCAGTACTGCTATTACTCAAAAAGGAGTTGAGACATTCCATTGGTCATTAACACCAAATCATCTGCTACGTCGAGGTCTGCGTCATGAGGCGATGTTTGCCATCTATAGCAAAGAGGTATTAGAACATTTTCTTCCTTCTGTGCTTATCCACTTGATCATGCATTACTTATCCGGAGCAGACACCCAGTGCTTTCATGAGTCGGCAGAGCTACGACCGGCTTTTGCCACAACATCCAGCGCCACTGTTCCAATAACTGATTTTTTTGCGTCAAAGAAAGCTGGTTTCAAACAACTGGAGACCGAAGAAGCCAAACAAAATAAAGTGCCCCATTAATGCGTTGAGCGGTAAAGGGTCAAATCTTGAACTGTGAACAGTAAAATTCTCTCACGGCAAAATCTACTGTTCACAATTCAAGATTTGACCCTGATGACTCTTTACTAGACCCCTTTACTCTTCATTGGTAGAATCCTATTCATTCAACCGCAATGACTCAATAATTTTCTATAATTGACAGGAATAATTTTAAGGACATCTTTCCCGCTGGGCGTTTCATAATCCAATTGAAGATTGCCTGTTGATAGAAATTTCGTTTTAATACCAAAGTCAGAGTCCTCTTCCAGTATAATGAGATAAGTTAAAGGCTTATTACAGGTGTGAAAAGCCCGGCTAAGGACTACTCTATTTTTATCTTTCTCATAAAAAGCAACGATGTCTCTCTTAGCATCATAATCGAGTATATAGGGGTATACGATGCTTAACTGATTGTTGCGCCGATTAAAAAATCGGGTGCATGACGAATTTCCGGTTTCAGCATCACATTCAAAAACAACAGTCAGTATATCGGTACCATTGTCTTGATCAGACATAAAAGGACTATCCGGCGGAAACGGATGATGAGATTTATAAATCAGTTTCTGTTGATGCTGATAATTTTCAGCATAAATGTACCCTGAATTTTGACAATTACAGATATGCAGCAATTTATAATCCACCCCACTCACATCAAAAGAACCCTCACCAGCAGCATTAGCTGAAATAAAAATAAGTAATAGTATTGAAGAAAGGAATAATTTCATTGGTTTTCTGCTGCCGATCTCTCCACTTTAGCGTAAACGTTCCGCAAAATACATCTTTTAAAGTCTAAAATTTTGTTCAATCTATATTTTTAAATAACTTGAGGAGATATAGCGATGAACGAACAACAAGAGCGACGAGTTCGTTGGCAAAAATGGATAGACGAACCAGCGAGCAGTGGATTATCCCCCCCGTGAATTTTGGCATCAACATATACATTGCCAATGACTTCTCCTTAAGTGCCCCGCCCCTTTACACCCCAAAAAGAACATAGTTAGCTATGCACTGTCAACCAATCTCCCTGTATCTGGCTGATTTTAAATGGATAGATGTGGGGAGTCATCAGGATTTGACCCCTTTACAGTGCTGTCATTTATCATCTCCAACCGATATTCAGCGATACTTGCACCGTTGGGCACACTGGTGGGCGAAAACGATGGTTCCGATTACCGTTAACCCGCATATTTCACCCTTAAATTAATTTTTCAGAAAAATTTTTGAAAAAGC
>JAFEDN010000319.1 GCA_018241585.1 Pseudomonadota bacterium
TCAAACAATGGAGTTTGGATAATGGGATCAATGGTCTTTATGTTTATGCCTTAGAATCAACTGATCCTTTGTTATTACAAGCTCGCGCATTTAATCCGAAAACCGGGCAAAACGAGGATGCTGCTACCGGAGTCGCAGCTGCCGCTTTATCTTTAGTCTTCAAGAAAAACCTCATCATCAAACAAGGCCATTTTATCGGTAAATCCAGTCAATTGATGATCACCTATCATCATCCTGAAGAAATTTACGTGGGAGGAAGAATCGTTGAAAGTAATGAATCGGTCTAAATTGAATCCAATTAGCCAAGAAATTAGAGGGTAAACTCCACACTTCAGAGGGGGCATATTTTGATAATAATTTTTCCAATATGTTGGCTACTTTCCATTAATCAATGTGCTGCATTCACTTCATTGAATGGAAAAATTTTATAAATCACTGGCCGACAACGCCCTTGATCTAATATAGGCCATACTTATTCTCTCAATGACGCCGAAATAGCTTGTTTTTTCTGTGGATTTCTCGGTCTTAAAGAGGTACTGCTTTAGGTTCAGTTACATCCGCGCGGATATCGCATCTTTTATCTGCCAAAAAACTAATTGCTCTGGGATTCTGCATCCAGATCTTTGCTTCGGTATCATTGGCCATATTATTTTATTTTTCTTTCATTACTCTTTTTACTTTAATTTCATGTGGTTTTATTTTTATGTTCGGAGGGTGCCTGGTTATTAGTAATGGAGCCAGTATCGCTACTTCAACATTAAAAGATAAAGCCAACGCATCAGCCATCATGAATTTATTAACGTGGGTTTATCAGTGTTGGGGACATTTATTTTGGCTGTCATCCCTGGCTCACCTATCATCAAATTGCCGATTAGCTTTTTGTTGGCAATGTCTTTGAGGAGGATTGTATGGCAAAAATATCTGACGCTCGTCATGACATTCAGGAAGTCTTATTTCGCTTTATGCGTTCCTTCGATATCAAGGATTGGGATATGATGACCGTCTGCCTGGATGATCGCATTTATTGTGATTATTCAGATTTACGACATGAACCCGCAAGCTGGGTTCTGCGAAATCAATAGCGGGTATTTGTAATCAGCCGGTCGTCTGTTCGATTCAGATCCTCAGCTTAATCTTTTCAAGTACTTACAACATCATCCAAAATCCTGAAAATTCTATGTAGAAGATATGTAGAAGGATTGCGTAACACTTTTTGGGGCCATTGTAAGGTTCTTTCAGGCTTATTAAACATGGTTCGGTGATTGCTTTTCATTGTCAGTTATTGCATTCTGGGATGATGGCAATGACGTTAATTGAAGAAATCACCTCCGATGATGCGCATCGCAACTGTCATACCGCGGCTTGACCGCGGTATCCAGGGTTTATTGATAATGCCTGAAAAATGAGACTAAAGAATTTCCATATATAAATCTTTCCATAAAGGATTTATTTTCTCAATTAAACTTATTTTCCATTTTCTTTGCCACTCTTTTAAGCGTTTTTCGCGGTAAATGGCGGATTCAATGTCTTCAAAGACTTCGTAGTAAACTAATTTGTCTAAATGATATTTGGCAGTGAAACCATCTGAATGTTTATTTTTATGTTGCCAAATTCTTTTGCGCAAATCGGAAGTAACGCCTATATAAAGCGTTCCATTGGGTTGGTTTGCCAAGATATAAACGTAACCTGATTTCATCAATCCAGCATAGATTGTCATGGATACCGCGGTCAAGCCGCGGTATGACACATGGCTGCCAACAATTTGCCGCAGTGATCACCGATAAAACTGTATTAACATTGCTGGATGGATTTTTAAATCATCTCATAGATAAAGACGGTTTGCTGATCGAGAATAAAAAAGGTGTGCCGCGCGGGTCATCGTTGTCACCGCTCATCGGCGCAATGTATTTACAACCTTTGGATGACGCGATGGCAAA
>JAFEDN010000031.1 GCA_018241585.1 Pseudomonadota bacterium
TAACCAAATTGCTTAATGGTGTTAAAAATGATTAGATTCTGGCCCGATTGCCGTGATAGTTCAACATTATTAGATCGTCGACATATCATTCGAAACTTCGATAAAACCGCAAGCAGCTATCATCATGCGGCTGTTTGCCAGCGTGAGATCGCGGATCGGTTGTTAGATCGTTTGGAATTCGTAAAAATAGCCCCAAAAGTCATTGTGGAAGTCGGGGCCAGAACCGGCTATATCACTGAAAATTTAGGGCGGTGTTATCCGGATGCGCAACTGATCGCCACCGACTGGTCAATCAATTCTTTGCAAAAGCTGACTGCAAATCCTAATTTGCTGCGAATCACGGCTGACCCTGACCACATCCCCTTAGCTTCATCTAGCGCAGACCTATTGATTGCCAATTTAGTATGGACTTGGAGCAATAACGGCCAAGATTGTTTACGAGAATGGCGCCGCTTGTTAAAACCCGGAGGGCTGCTATTATTTACTGCTTTCGGGCCTGATACTTTGTGTGAACTGCGCGCCAGTTTTGCTGCGGTTGATGAGTCAGCACACGTCCATTTATTTTTGGATATGCATGATATCGGTGACCTGGTGTTGTCGGCACAATTTAGTGATACCGTGATGCAGGCAGAACGAATCACTTTTAATTATGCACGCTTGGCGGGTTTATGGCATGATTTACGCGGCACTGGCTTTACTAACGTTTTAACCAGCCGCCGGCGTGGCCTCACTGGCAAAAATCTTTGGCGTAACATGGAACTGGCGTACCATCAATGGGTTTCATCAGAAGGAGATTGGCCGGTGTCGGTTGAAGTTGTTTATGGAGTAGGATGGGCTCAGGAGCCTAGCTCCAAACAAACCAATGATCAGGGAGAAGTGTCTATTCCTGTTTCCGATATTAAAATACATGGAGGAAGATATGGCTCATAAGGTCCATAAAAGTGATGAAAAATGGCGGGAACAATTAACACCAGAACAGTATCGTGTGACTCGTCAGCAAGGAACGGAGCGAGCTTTTAGTGGTGAATACGATCATTTATTTGATTCGGGAACTTATTATTGTGTTTGCTGCGGCCAAGCTTTATTTTCTAGCCAAGATAAATTCGATTCAGGTTGCGGCTGGCCTAGTTTTACTCAAGCTATTGAACCGGAAAATGTGGGCACAAAGCAAGACCTTGCTCATGGTATGGTTCGTACCGAGGTACATTGCCCAAGATGCGACGCTCATTTAGGCCACGTTTTTGATGATGGTCCAGCACCCTCAGGCAAGCGCTATTGTATTAATTCGGTGGCGATGAAATTTAGGCGGACAAAAAATAAAGAGTGCGGGTAGGCAAGAAATTTTTATGCAGTAACAATTTTTTTCTTGCGAGCTGAAAAGTGGCGTTCTTTTCTATTGACATCTATGTATCTGTCAGTAATTAAACTCGAACTATGACCAGCATCGTCGCGCACGTGTTCGATTGGGCGATGTTTCACATCATCTGAAATTCCTGTATGTCTTAGCCAATGCACAGTTGCTTCAGATAAAGCCTGCGCTTCATCAGAAAAACCCTCATTGTTGAGCTGATCAATCGCCTCATCAAAACAGCTTTGAACGATCCGTCTAATATGATTAATACTGCGGATTGGAGCTTTTTGATTTTTCTGCGGCAATAAAGGAGTATGATCATTAGGCGAGGGCAGGGCGGTTAAGCCCAAAAAAGTGCGCCATCTTTTCAGAGCAGCTAACATAGTATCGCTCACGGCAATTTGCCGTTCTTTATTGCCTTTTCCTACGGTAGTAAACCACCAATTGCCTTCACTATCTCGATGAAAATCATGCATAGCCGGCTGCCATCTTGACGTGGCAGCTAACTCTGAAATTCTCAGATACATTGAATACAATGCGGATAGAATAAATAAGGTTCGTTCATGCTTGTCCGGTTCTCGATTTGCCATTTTTTGAGCTGTTTCGATCACCACTTGCCATTGCAGTTCCGATAGTCTTCTGATTGGTCTGGGGCCTTGATGACGTTGAATATATTGTTGTTTCTGTCTGATTAAAACCACTGGATTGATTGCAAGATATTCTTCCTGAACCAAATAATTAAAAAAAGTGCTGAGAATGGCAAAGATTTCCTGAACAGCGCCATTAGATAATTTAAAGTCTTCAGCTTTGGGTTGATGGCCCAATTTTCGCGCAGATTTGGCCAGCGTTACGACGAAAGGTTTCCATTCGGGATTAGCAATCCTGGCGCCTGCCGATTCTATGAACCGAGGAACTTTAATTGTACCGATCCACTCGACAGGCGGCTTTTGGCAGAAGCGAATGTAAGTTTCTATGTCAGAACGGTTGATCATTTTCAAACTTTTTTTAGCTTGTAAAGCAGTCCATTGTAACAGGCGTTCAACTTCACGCCGGTAAGAATTAAATGTCCCTTGACTGCCTCGGTAACATTTGAGAAATGCGCTAGCATGCACTACATCTTGGGCATCATATTGCGGATACAATGCAAAATTGATTTTATTAGAATTTAAATGTTCCAGGCTATCGAACAAAGCCGCCGGCAAAATAGTAGTATCTTTCATTTTTTTAGTTTGGATGAGCGCAGCAAAAATATCAAGCAGCAGGTGCTGTTCACGGTCTATGGAATAAATTGAAATTCTTGTATTCTATAAACATTCATTATGAATTAGGAGATTTTATGTTGGCTAGTAGCCAAAGCCCTGAATGTGTGTTGAAACAGGTATTTGGATTCAGTGAATTCCGGCCATTGCAATTGAAAATTATTAATAGCGTACTGGCTGGACGGGATAATTTTGTGCTTATGCCTACAGGCGGCGGCAAATCTTTGTGTTACCAAATACCAGCTTTACTGTTACCGGGAACTGGGATTGTGGTTTCTCCATTGATTTCTTTAATGCAAGATCAAGTCAGTGCTTTAACAGCGAATGGTGTAGCCGCTGCCGCGTATAACTCAGCATTAACTTACTCTGAAAATCAAAGAATTTTAAGTGATTTAAAACAAGGACGGATTAAGTTGCTTTATATTGCTCCTGAAAGGTTAACCTCACCTGCTTTTTTGGAATTTCTCGAAAAAATAACTATTTCATTATTCGCTGTAGATGAAGCTCATTGCATTTCCCAATGGGGCCCGGATTTTCGGCCAGAATATAAACAATTAAACATTTTACGAGAGCGCTTTCCTAAAACCCCTGTGATTGCTTTAACTGCGACGGCTGACCGGCAAACCCAAATCGATATCCGCCAATGTTTACACTTGCAAGCAGCCGATTTTCATCTCGATAGCTTTAACCGGGCGAATATTCATTACACAGTTTTAGAAAAACACAAACCTATAGCTCAAATCATGCATTTTTTAACAGGCAAAGAGCAGCAAGCAGGTATAATTTATTGTTTATCACGTAAAAACGTTGATAATTTAACTGAGCAATTGCAAGCTGAAGGGTATTCAGTTCAAGCATACCATGCCGGTCTGTCTAGCGCTAAGCGTCAACAAGTGCAAAACGCTTTTCAAAAAGAGGATGTTTTGATCATCGTCGCTACGGTCGCTTTTGGCATGGGCATTGATAAATCCAATGTTCGCTACGTGATTCATTTTGATTTACCTAAAAATATCGAAAATTACTATCAAGAAACCGGCCGTGCAGGCCGTGATGGTTTACCGGCGCAAGCGCTATTATTATACCGGCTAAGCGATACCGCTTTAGTCAAGAGCTTAATTGCTCAAAATGGTAATGAATTGCAGCGCCGGATCGAAAGCCATAAATTGAATGCGATGATCGGCTTAGCTGAAGCGCAGACTTGCCGCCGGCAAGTGCTATTAAATTATTTTGGTGAAACTTTACAAGAAAATTGTGGTTATTGTGATATTTGTCAAAATCCTCCTGAAAAATATGACGCCACTATCGACACTCAAATTGCTTTATCATGCATATACCGTAGCGGTCAAAGTTATGGAGTAGGTTATATAATTGATATACTAAGAGGTGCTGAAAAGGACCTGATTAAACAACGAAGGCATCATACTTTGTCGACTTATGGCAAAGGAGCGCATCTTAGCCAGGAGGCGTGGTATAGTGTTCTTAGACAACTGATTCACCTAGGATATTTGGAACAAGATATTTCTAGATATTCTATTTTAAAATTAACTGAAAAAGCCCGGCCGCTACTTCGCAATCAAGTTCGTTTGATTTTAGCCAAACCTCGTTTTAAAACGCTTGCCCCGCAGGAAAATCCAATACCTGAAAATAAAAAAAATCGAAAAAAGAAAATTGATTTTATTTATGATCATTCATTATTTGAGCGATTGCGAAAATTAAGAAAAAATATAGCTGATGAAATCGGTGCGCCGCCTTATGTAGTATTTTCTGATAATACTTTAGCGCAAATGGCTGCCGATTTACCTAGGAACGAACAAGATTTTTTAAAAATCAGCGGCGTCGGTCAAGTGAAATTGCAAAATTATGGCCAATTATTTTTAGCCGAAATCAATGCTTTTGTCGCTCAGACTTGAATCACTAAAATTTATAATTTATTCGCCCAAAAATTTCCCTACAGTTTTTAATGATTCAATATTATTACAAAATATTTTAAAAATAGATAACATCGGAATAGCAATTAAACCGCCGATTATTCCCCAAATCCAAGCGCCAAAAACAATTCCTACAAAAACAATCACTGGGTGCAGAGTTAAACTTTTACTTAACATAAGAGGAACCACAACATTACCATTGATATTCACTAAAATAAAATAAACTAAAGGGGGTAAGATAATTTGTATGGGATTATTAAATACTAAAAGTGCAGCGATGGCGCACAGAATGGTGCCAATGGTTGCGCCGATATAAGGAATAAATTCCAACACCCCGGCCAGCACACCCCAAAAGAGTGGATTTGGCAAATGCATAAAATATAGAACAATGGTTAGAATAATAGCCAGACCAATTCCAGTAATGGTTTTGGTCACTAAAAAGCTAGTAATTTCGCTGCTGATCTCTCGAGCAATAGAAACAGCTTCTTTTTTTTCTTTTAAAGAAGGTAAAATCTCGATAGTTTTTTTAAGAAAAAAATCCCCAGAAGCCAATAAAAAATATAAAACAAAGAACACTACGCTTAATTCTGCGAAAAATTCTCCAGTGGATGCGAATATGATTCCAAATGGAAATAAGTCTGAGTTTTTTACTGTAACTTCTTGAGAATTGGGTTGCTGATTGGTTCGAGTAATTTGTTCTTTAATATTAAAAATCCCTTTTATAGGCTTTTCAAGCGGTTCAATTAAATGCTGCACTTTGCCAGTGACTTGACCTAATTTTTGTGGGCCCTGCGCTAACCATTCTTTAGCCGGTCCTGATAGGCTATAAAAACCATAGCCGATTGCTCCTAAAAAAATGATAATCACTAATAAAGCGCTAATTGGCGCAGGGATATAAATTTTTTGTAGCCAGCGAACTAACGGTAATAAAATAAAATACAATAAAAAAGCCACAACAATAGGTAAAATCATTACCCGGGCAAAGTAGCCAGTATAAAAACAAGCTAAAATAAATAACCCATTAATAGCCGCTGAATTTGTTCCTTGTTGCAAGCGATTCATCTTTTATCCTTTTTCAAAATAAGAAAAGGGCGATAGTTTTTTTCTATCGCCCTTTTTTTGCTGACTAAACAGTCGGTGGTCCTCTGCGCATTAGATGGAATATCAAGGCAATTATAAACAATACTAAGAAAATAAAGAAAATGATTTTAGCAATTCCTGCAGCGGCCAATGCGATACCGGTAAAACCGAAAATAGCAGCAATAATCGCAATAATTAAAAATATTATTACCCACCCTAACATATTTCACCTCCTATCACTTTTATCAGTAAATTTAGCAGTAAATGTTTTTTTTTTCCATTTGACAGACTCAGGTAGCGTGACCTAAATTTAAAATGTGTTTTAAATTTAATTTGGAGAATAAAATGGAAATCAGATGCATAAATCCTCAAGACCAACAACGTCAAGATCGTGATCAACGTGATCAACAACGAAAAGCTAAAAGCGGTCAAGAACGCGATGTTCAGAGAGAAGACCAACGCCGCAATCCAAACCAACCTCGTGAAGGCGGTCAAAAGCCTGGTCAACCACATCAACGAGGCGGTGAAGGACCAGTTCAAGGAAATCGCTAAATAAGCCTTGCAGCAGCAATTCTCGCCTAGCGAGGATTGCTGCTTTATTTTGAAGCCAAACTCCATTTTGAATTAGCCTCTTCCATTTTAAATTACATCTTATCTAAATCACTTCGCCCTCAAATTCAAATTAATCACTCTAAGCCAGTCTGGTAATTGTGCTATAATTATACAGAATAGATATAGGATTTTTAATACATGAGGTATAAATATGAAAAAATTAGTCACAGTAATGACCGCTTTGATCGCTACTGCTGGAATTGCTCTTTCTGGTTGTACTCCTGGAAATAATGTCCCTGGCTCTACCGCTGCAGGAGCTGTTGCAGGAGGACTAGCAGGTGGTTTAATATTTAGGGGCAGTCCGGCAGGTATTATTGGCGGCGCCTTACTAGGCGGTATTATTGGTAACAGGATTGGTAATCAAATGGATGCTCGGGACCGAGCCGCAATGGAAAATGCCATCGTGGTAACTCCCGTCCATGAAACCGTGGTTTGGACCAATGAAAGTACTGGAGTAGTCTATCATGTTACTCCGACTAGAAATTATTATTATGAAGGTAGATATTGCCGCGAATATACTTCCAGAGTTTATATCAACGGTAGTTGGCAAACTGCCTATGGTCGTGCTTGTAAAAGACCAGATGGTACTTGGGTAATAGTTAAGTAAAACGTATAATGTATAAAGTGATTTATTTATGGTGAAAGCGTCGTTTCCTTCGTTAAGGATGCGGCGCTTGCGCCACAGTGCAAATTTACGATCTTTAGTACGAGAGACTCGTCTTTCTTTGGAAAATATTGTTCTTCCTCTGTTCATAAAGGACGGAGCTAATATTAAGAACCCCATACAAGCTCTTGCCGGCCATTATCAGTTCAGCTTGGATCGCTTGCCAGAAGAAATTTCCGAAATTGTTAACTTGAATATTCCTGCAGTGATTTTATTCGGCATTCCTGAACGTAAAGATTTTAAAGGCTTATCAGCACTGTCTCCGCAAGGGATTATTCAAAAAGCAGTTACTTTAATTAAAAAACAAGCGCCACAAATTTTGGTTATTACTGATTTATGTTTTTGTGAATATACCGATCACGGCCATTGTGGGATGATTGGGTCTCATGAAGGCGGCGAAGTTATTGTCGATAATGATGCTACTTTGGCTTTGCTAGCTGAACAAGCTGTTAGCCACGCAAAAGCCGGTGCTGATGTTATTGCCCCAAGCGGTATGATGGATGGAATGGTGCAAGCCATCCGCCACGGCCTTGATCAAGCCGGTTTTGTTCAAATTCCCATTCTCAGTTATTCAGTTAAATATTGTTCTGCTTTTTATGGACCTTTTAGAGAGGCGGCAGGAAGCGGAGCGCCTCAATTTGGAGGCAGACAAACCTATCAAATGGACCCTGCTAATTCCGGCATGGGCCTTCGGGAAGCCGAATTGGATGTGCTCGAAGGCGCTGATATGCTCATGGTAAAACCTGCTCATACTTACCTGGATATGATCGCTCGTGTCAAACAATGCTTTCCTCATATACCTTTGGGCGCTTATCATGTCAGTGGTGAGTATGCGATGATTAAAGCAGCCGCTGCCCAGGGGTGGTTGGATGAGGAAAAAGCCATGTGGGAAGCTTTAATCGCTATAAAAAGAGCTGGAGCAGATTTCATTATTACCTATTACGCTAAACGATTAGCCCAAATTCTTCAAAGAAATGATCCGAGCTAAAAACTCAACTATTGATTACATCATTCTAATTGGCTAAAGTGTTATCAATTTCTGATAGCCATGACTTAACTGAATATTTGGAGAAATGTGTGAAAAAAAATATTTTTATTGGTGCGGATGGTGGTGGCACTAAAACCAAAATAATAGTCGAAGATGAGTCTGGACTGTTATTAGGCCAAGCCCGAAGTGGACCAGCCAATATACGTAATTCGGTCGAGCAGGCATGGACCTCGATCGATGCTGGTGTCAAAGAGGCATTAAATCAAGCTTCTATTGAACCGGGTGATCCAAATTATCATTTTCATATCGGCTTAGGATTGGCTGGCACCGAAGACCCGGTGGCTTCTCAAACTTTTTTATCCAGACCGCATTTTTATACTACTTTGCTTTTAGATTCCGACGCTTATGCTGCCTGTTTGGGAGTCCACGATTGCGCTGATGGCGCTATCATTATTATTGGCACAGGTGTAGTTGGCTATGAAATATATCAAGGTCAGCGTTATGTGGTTGGCGGATGGGGATTTCCTCAAGGTGATACCGGCGGTGGAGCTTGGTTGGGTTTGGAAGCAGTACGATTAACTTTCAATAGCATAGATGGTCGAGTTCCCGAAACTCCGTTATTAAAAGCCATTTTTTCTTATTTTGATAATGATATTGGCAAAATTATTTCTTGGTCGACTAAAGCCAGGCCGGTCGATTTTGCTTCATTAGCTCCAATCGTAATTGAACATATTCAAAGAGAAGACCCGCATGCAGTGGCTTTAATTGAACGAGCTGCAAGGGAAATAGACGAAATAGCTGCGGCTATGGAAAGACGGCTTCCCGCTGAAAATGTCAGACTTCCGTGTAGCTTATTAGGGGGAGTGGCGCCGTTCGTACAACCTAAAGTGGAAGAAGCACTAAAAAGCCGGTTGGTTCCCCGTAAACATGACGCTACTAAAGGAGCAATTTATATGATTCGAAAAAAAGTACAGGGAGAAATGCGTCCGGCGCAGATGACCTAATTAGGTGAGTCCTAGTGCTTCAGGAATTGGCGCTTGCTTTACAAGCCATTGTGCAGAGCATTCAAGATAATTACTTACTGCTCTTATGGATTGCCATCGTATTATGGCTGGTGCTGCTAATCAATAAACTCATGGGATACCGGCTAAATTTCTTAGGAATTGTGCCGCGTACCGCTAGTGGTTTAATTGGAATTCTGTTTGCTCCCTTATTACATGCTAGTGCTAATCATCTCTTTTTTAATATTATTCCATTATTAGCATTGGCTGGTTTTATACTCATTGCCGGAACCACTTTATTTTGGAAAGTTACCGTTTGTATTATACTATTTTCCGGGATACTCACGTGGTTATTAGGCCGTAGGGCTATTCATATTGGAGCCAGCGCTTTGGTAACAGGTTATTGGGGCTATTTGCTGTTTAATGCTTACCGGCATCCCAGTATGATGGCGTTTATTTTAGCAATCATTTGTGTATATTATTTCGGTGGAATTTTTTTAGGCTTATTCCCTTCAGAAGAAAGAGTTTCTTGGGAAGGGCATTTATTTGGTTTTGTAGCTGGAATAGCCACCAATTATCTTTTACCTATGATACCTAACTAATTATGAATAAATCTAAAATGATAATAGAAGCGTTGCAGGCTCCTGAAGTAGTGGCTGAGCAATTTAGCCGTAACCGGGAGATTTGGCAAGATTTATCTAGTAAAATCCATCGGATCGAAGTGCCTTTTGCCTTGACTATCGCTCGAGGCAGCTCCGATCATGCCGCTACTTTTGCTAAGTATTTATTTGAAACTCACCTGGGATTGATCACGGCTTCTTCGGCTCCATCGGTGATTACACTTTATCGCAGCCGGCAAAAGTTAAAAAATGCATTGGTGGTAGCGCTTTCACAATCAGGTGAAGGACCGGATGTCTGTGAAGTAATGGCTTTGGCTCGGGAGCAAGGGGCGCTGACAGTCGCATTAGTGAATTCCATGGATTCCCAATTGAGCAAAGTGGCTGAATACGTGTTACCATTGTGGGCTGGACCGGAGTATTCGGTAGCAGCTACTAAAAGTTTTATTGGTATGTTAGCCGCTTTGTTGCAAGGAGTAGCAATTAGTTCGGCTAATCATTCGCTGTTAAATTCCATGCAAAGTCTTCCTGAATTATTACAAAAAGCCTGTACCACTGATTGGTCATCTGCATTACCAATATTGACTCAAGCTTCAAATCTGCTGATTTTAGCCAGAGGATTTGGTTTTCCTATTGCTTTAGAAGCGGCTTTAAAATGCAAAGAAACCGTGGCATTGCATGCCGAAGCATTTAGCAGCGCTGAGGTCCAGCACGGCCCTTTGGCGCTAATTAAACCGGATTTTCCGGTATTTATTTTTTGCCAGAACGATGTTACCTTCAATGGCAATATGATTTTAATTAGAAAATTACAGGCAATTGGCAGCAAAATCCTGTTGGCGCTTCCTGAAAATTTAATTAATACCCAATTGCAGCAGACCTGTACCCTGTTGCCCTTACCGGGCAGCAACAATGGATTGTTAGATCCGATTACCGGCATTCAAGCGTTTTATCTTATGGCCGCAGAATTAGCGAATCGAAGAGGTCAGAATCCGGATCAACCTGCAAATTTGCAAAAGATCACTAAGACTATTTGAAGTACTGAAATATATGGAACATCCAGTCAACCTAGCCCTTTCCGGCATGGGAGCTTATACGGAGCACGGACGAGTACCCGAAGCGACGGTGCTGATCCGTGGCGAAATCATTGCAGATATCTCTCAGCGAAAACCGGCTCAAAAAGCTCTGGTTTTTCCGCCTGAATATTCGCTAATTCCGGGACGGATTGATATGCATATTCATGGTGCATCCGGAGCGGATGTGATGGACGGAACACCTGAAGCGCTAAACCAAATACGTAAAACATTAGCTGCAGAGGGCGTCACCGGTTTTTTAGCCACTACCATGACCGAATCTAAAACAGTCATTGAAAATGCATTGAAGAATATCGCGGCATTTAATCATAGTAACCCGGCTAAAGCTCAAATCCCAGGCTCTGAAATTTTGGGAGTTCATCTGGAAGGACCTTTTATCTCCTCAAAATTTGCCGGAGCGCAAAAAACAGATAACATATTGACGCCTGACCTGGAGCTTTTTAATCATTGGCAATCTCTATCTGGTGGACAAATTCGTCTGGTTACCTTGGCGCCGGAATTGCCTAACGCCATCGAATTTATTAAGCATTTACGAAGTCAAGGTATTATTGCTTCTATCGGCCATTCGGAAGCTGATTTTTTAACCACCAATGCAGCAATTGCTGCTGGCGCCAATTATGCAACTCATCTTTTTAATGCTATGCGGGGTTTCCATCATCGTGAACCAGGTTGTGCCGGAGCCATTCTACTGGAGCCCAAAGTCATGGCTGAATTAATAGTAGATGGTGTTCATTGTCATGCTGGAGCAGTACAATTAGCCTATCGAATCAAGGGACCGGAAGGCCTTGTACTGATCACTGACGCGATGAGAGCAAAATGTTGTGGAAATGAGGGCGAATTTGATTTGGGCGGACAAACTGTAGTAGTCAAGCAAGGCGCTGCCAGATTAAAAAATGGAGCACTGGCAGGCAGTGTATTGACAATATCGCAGGCGTTCATCAATATGCAGAAGTTCACCCATTGTTCCATCGAAGATTTGATTAATTTAACCAGCAAAAATCCCGCAAAAGTATTGAATATTTATTCTAAAACCGGTAGTATTACTCCCGGTAAAATAGCTGATTTAGCCGTACTAGATGAAAAAATGGCAGTGGTTTTAACAGTAGTCAAAGGCCAAGTTGTTTTTTCAAAAGAAAATATTCATTTATAATGAAATGAAGCCCATTTGCAGGGCCAATATCTTAAAAAACTGCCAAGGCACTGGTTTGCGACGGGGTGGCAGAGGTGGTCTGACAAGACTCCAAGGCGATTCCGCGAACCCTTGGCAAGTATTTTAAAATATCGGCGGTCTATGGGTTACAAGCTTAAGCGAGGTTGCTGGAAAGCTTCGAATAATTAGATATATCTTTTTCCCAGAGGTTAAAATGCGAACTAAGCGTTCTGATACAAAAAGATTTGTTCTTTTCCTGATCATTGTTTCCGCAATCGGCGGAGTTCTGTATGGTTATGACTTGGGAATTATTTCCGGAGCCATGGCGTTTATGAATAAAGATATTGCCATGAGCAATACTCAATTACATATGATGCCCGGCGCTGTTTTATTTGGCGGTGCTTTTGCTACCTTGATCACTGGACCTTTATGCGATTGGTATGGTCGCCGCAAGATGATTATTGCTGCGGCGGTGGTCTTCTTATTCGGTGTACTGATTATCACGACCGCAACTAACTTTACCGAATTATTAGCTGGGCGTCTTATTCAAGGTTTGGGAGTAGGAGTAGTTACCATAGCCATCCCCTTGTATTTAGCTGAAGCTGTTCCTCCTGCTATTCGAGGCGAAGCAATTTGCACCTTTCAATTACTTTTAACCGCTGGAATTCTGCTTTCCAGTTTGGTTGGTTTATATTTTACTCAGGGCGGCAATTGGCGAGCAATGTTTTGTTCGGCTTTAGCACCTGGAATTTTGTTACTAGTAGGCGGGTGTCTATTGCCCGAATCTCCTAGATGGCTTTGTTTGCAAGGGGAATATAAAAAAGCGATGACTGCTTTGAGAAAATCCAGGTCTGAAGAAGCCGCCGAGCGAGAATTAAATCAAATGCAAATTTCTATTCAGAATTCGCTATCCAAAACAAATGGATCAATACGTTTGTGGCAAAAGCAATTTTCAAAGCCGTTGCTGATTGTTTTAACCGTTGCCTGTTTAGGTCAATTAACGGGTATTAATTCTTTTCTGCAATTAGCCCCCACTATTTTAAAAAGCGCCGGTTTGGGTTCTGACATGATCGCTATGATTGGCAACAGTGCAATTACTGGCTTAAATTTTATCATCACCATTGTTGCTTTATTGTTAATTGATCGTTTAGGCAGAAGATTTTTGCTTTGCTTAGGAACTTGCGGAATTATTGTGGCGTTAGCCTATTCCGGTGCTGTTTTTTACTTTATGCCAACCAGTGAATTAAAGGGAGTTTTACTGTTGAGCGGTATTTTAGGTTTTATATTCTTCTTTGCAATCGGTCCAGGGGTGGTGATTTGGATGGTGATCTCAGAATTATTGCCGCTGCGGATTCGTAGTTCTGGAATGGCTGTTGCTTTATTCCTGAACTCGATGACTTCAGCCATTTTAGCCACGGTCTTTTTAGGATTGGCCGAAAAAATAGGTTATTACGGCGTCTTCTGGCTCTGTGCTTTTTTCACCTTACTTTATTTTTTAACGGTGTTTTTCTTTGTACCCGAGACTAAAAATAAAACTTTAGAAGAGATCGAAGGACACTTTCAAGAAGTATAAAAATCGATGACCAGATTCATTTAAAATTATTTTGTCTCCATGCCTCGTAGATAATAATTGACACGGCGTTAGATAAATTCAAACTTCTACTATAGGTTCGCATGGGGATTCTAATTTTTTCACTTTCCGCAAATTCTTGCAGTATCGCGTTAGGCAGGCCCCGGGATTCCGGGCCGAATAAGAAAACATCATTATCCTGATATTGAACGCCGCTATAGCATTGTGTGGCTTTAGTGGTGCAGGCAAACACGCGAGCTGTGCGGAATTGGTGACGAAAAGTTGGATAATCAGGATACTCCTTAATTGAGACCCATTCATGATAATCCAATCCAGCTCGGCGCAGTTGTTTGGTCGCTAAGCTGAAACCTAGTGGGTGAATTAAATGCAGTTGCATCCCTGCATTGGCGCATAAACGAATGATATTTCCCGTGTTGGGTGGAATTTCCGGTTCCAGTAAAACGACATGAAACATGAATTATAATTCGTTTCCTGCTGCCTCATCCGGGTTCAGTGGAGTTTCTTTTTCAGTGGTATAAGGAGGGAAATTGGTTTCATGACTACTTTTTTCAATTTGATGATTACGGCTTTGTAAATAAGCGCTGCGGACAAAAATATAAGGATCAAATGCCTCTTTGACCAATTTATCAGCAGGTAATAGACTAGCTCTCAAATTAACATAATAGATGCCCTCAATTCCTAAACTGTAATATTGAGGGTAAATATAGTTGAACGGCCAAGTTGCCGCATCGGGGATTTTTCCGAAAGCATCTCTGGTAGTGGTCGAACCTAAAAATGGTAGCACTAAATAAGGCTGTGGTTTTAAACCATTTGAACCGCTCCAATAAGCCAAGGTCAAACCAAAGTCTTCATGATGTTTGGGTAGCCCAAAGCGAGTTGCAATATCAAATAAACCACCGATCCCTAAAGTGCTATTAATAATGAAACGCCAGGTATCCGCTGTGAAATAAGCCGTTTTACCTTGAAGTAAATCGTTAGGAATGGTGGTTAATGTATCTAAATTATCAAAGAAATTAGTGATCCCCTTATGGATCGGAGTGGGTGTCACTTTATCATAGCCCACAGCAACAGGGCGCAAGATCCACCGGTCTAAGTAGTCGTTAAAAGTGAACATAGCTCGATTAAACTTTTCGTATGGATCAACGTTTTGCATTGGGGGGGCAGCGGGTAATTCAGTTTCGGTATCATTAATATCATTATCCGGTTGAGCTGTTTTTGCATTGACTTGCGTGGTGACGGTTGCTGCTGAGTTATGAACGGACGGAGGTGATTGATTGGCCTCTGCTGCTTCCGATACCGACCCGAAACTAAAACAAGCGATTAGATCAAACAGAAAAACAAATGCGTAACGATAAAATAACATAACCTAGTCCCTATTGCTGGAATTGCTGTCAAGACGCAAATTATAAGGTATTATAGTCTATTCATCAATTCAGTTATATATCAGCTTATCGCAAGGGGTTTTTAATGGCTCATATACATATTTTAGGAATTTGTGGCACCTTTATGGGGGGAGTGGCCTTAATCGCTAAAGAGCTAGGCCACACGGTTTCGGGTTCAGATCAAAATATCTACCCTCCCATGTCTGACACTTTATCCCAAGCAGGAATCACCATTCTCGAAGGTTATGATCCTGCTTGTTTACGACCTTGTCCTGACTTGTTAATTGTCGGCAATGCCATTTCACGAGGTAATGTGGTGCTAGAACATGCTTTAAATAAACACATCCCTTATACCTCAGGTCCTCAGTGGCTTGCAGAATGTGTTCTGCAAAAACGTCACGTTTTGGCGGTATCTGGAACCCACGGTAAAACCACTACCAGTAGCATGTTAGCATGGATTTTGAACCAAGCAGATTTAAAACCCGGTTATTTGATTGGCGGCGTCCCATTAAATTTTTCTAGAACCGCCGCTTTAGGCAAAGCGCCGTTTTTTGTGGTTGAAGCCGACGAGTATGATACCGCTTTTTTCGATAAACGTTCCAAGTTTTTACATTATCGTCCTAGAACTTTAATTATCAATAATCTCGAATACGATCATGCTGATATTTTTCCTGATTTAGAAGCCATCAAAAAACAATTTCAGTATTTATTACGAACAGTCCCTTCCAGTGGCGCCATTATTTACCCAGCGGATGACAGAGAAATTCCAGAAGTCATTTCTCGAGGCTGCTGGTGTTCGGTTCAAACAATCGGCACAGCTAACAGCGTTTGGCATGCGCGCAATAAAACGCCGGATGGCGGCCAATTTGAATTGTGGCATAGGGATCAAAAATTAGGATTAGTCAAATGGCCGTTAGTGGGAGACCATAACATCTTAAACGCGCTTTCAGCAGCGGCTGCAGCCCATGAAGTGGGTATTACAGGGGAGGCCATTATTGCGGGACTGAAAACCTTCCAAGGGGTTAAACGCCGGCTTGAGAAAAGAGGAGAAGTGAACCAGATTAGCGTTTATGATGACTTTGCGCACCATCCGACCGCGATCGAGGCGACTTTATCCGCATTGCGGGCCAAAGTGGCAGATAAAAGAATTGTTGCGGTGCTGCAATTTGGGTCCAACACCATGAGTTTGGGCGCTCATCGAGAGCGGATGGCGCCTGCATTGCGCATGGCCGATAAGATTATTTTCCTCCGGCCGGAAAAATGGGACATTAATCCACTACTCAGAGAATTAGGCGCAAAAGCTTTCGCCTTCTCTAGAGTAGAGGAAATTATCGATCACGTGGTTAAAATTTCCCTGCCTGGAGATAATATTTTAATTATGAGCAACAAGGGTTTTGAGGGAATTCATCAAAGATTATTAAAGAGGCTACAGTCTCCTTCACTTCATGCGAATGTTGTAGATTAACCACATAGCGGCTAGTACTCCAAAGCCGCAAGCCATCCCTAAAAAGGTCGAGTCGCTATAACTTTCAACGTGGAAAGTATACCGGGCGACTCCACTAATAATAGCGTAAATAAAAATAGTGATAATAATTTGCCAGCGGCGGTTCAGGATAGCGCCTAAGAAGGGATGGTATTTCTTAAAACGAGTGTTTTTCATTACCTTTTCGTTATTCTACTTTTTTCTCAGTTTATTATTCCACAATCAGATTAAAAAAAACTTAAAAATTTACTGAAAAATTTTCCCCCCGAATTGACTCATAAACCTAACCGGAACAGGTTGCGGTTGTGCTACTTTTGTGCTACTACAATAATGAAAAATTACCAAATAGTCGAAAACAGCAGCTCCCGCTGAAGCGAGAGCTGCTTCCTGGTTTGG
>JAFEDN010000320.1 GCA_018241585.1 Pseudomonadota bacterium
TGGCAAAAGCTATTGACTTGGGCGTTAGAATCTCGTTACCTGATTCGATACCTGATCATGCGCAGCTTTCAAGAATCAGTCGAACAACGCAATGCTTTTACAGTCGAAGCGAAGCAAAAAGCTTCCGATCGGGTAGACCAATTTATCAAAAACACTCAAGGACAATAATTTTTTGAGGTAGGCGCTCTTAAAGAACAATCTATCACTGCGCAACACCCATCCGCACCAGAAATGGCGCTGCCGGTTGAGCAGTGATCATGCGGATAAAATAGAGAATCTCATTGATTGATCAATTTTTTTCAGTTGCGCAGCGGCTGTCTTTCCGCGATAATTTTTCGTCCCGATTAAAGTCATTGTTATACCAGGAATCACGAAACAGGAGAGTTTGCCATGAAGTCATCCCCAGACCAACCGCAGTCAGATACTCATTCATTTTTGCAGGACAGTTCGTTGTTCACGCGCAAACCACTGGAACAGCCCGCTCAAGAACCGCCAACCCGCTTGCCGAAAACCGAGCAAAAAATGGTTCCACCTGCTAAATTAGGTCTGACGCAACTGGACGATCAGGGTAGTATTCGCATTGATTTATCGGTTCCCGCCAGTGCATTAATCTTGGGACGCTTATTAGGGAAAGGCGGTTTCGGTGCTGTCTACGAGGGCGTCTGCCAAGGCAAAACCGTGGCTATTAAACAGTTAAGCGGGCAGTTAAGCGCCGGCGCTTTGATCGAACTCAAGCGTGAAGCAGAAATTATGTTTCAACTCGGTATATCCTCCGAGCATATCGTTAAACTCATCAAAATTTGTTTAGAAACACCTTACTCCCTGGTGATGGAATTGATGCCGCAAGGTTCGCTCTATGATGTATTACGTAATGGTCAGGACTTACCCTGGCCAACCCGCTATCAAATCGCGGCAGATTCGGCTCAAGGACTTTCGGATTTACACGAATGTAAAATTTTACACCGGGACTTAAAAAGCTTAAACATTTTATTAAGGAACGGACGGGCTAAGTTAGCCGATTTCGGCCTGGCGAAAGTCAAACACGAAACCGGCAGCCAATCGTCGCTCACAGCCAAAGGCACGGTGTTATGGATGGCTCCGGAGTTATTTGATGATGAACCCAAAGTGACGACAGCATCGGACATTTACAGTTTTGGCATGGTGCTGTGGGAATTGGTGACCCGGCAGCTACCCTATGCAAAAGCGCCCAATCCCATGGTGGCGGCGCGATGGATTGAGAAAGGGAAAAAAGAAGAGATTCCGAGTGACTGTCCACCGGTATTCAAAAAAATCATCGAATTGTGTTGGCAAACCACACCTGCCCAGCGGCCTACCGCTATTGGCGTGCTGGCGGATTTAAAACCGCTGGCAGAACAAAAAGTATCCTCGCAGGAGGACTCTGAATCGGAAATCAAAAAATTAAAAGCACAAATGGAGCAAATGAAATTGGCGCACGAACGGCAGATGGCGGAAGAAAAACAAAAAGCCATCGCGCAGCTTCAACTAGCAGAACGGCAACGACAGAGTGCCGCTGAAGAAAAGCAGCGGCTGGAAGCGGAAAAACAAAGAGAAATAGAGCGGCTGAAACAGCAGCACCAAGCGGAACTCAAGCGCAGTCAGGAAAAAACCGAACTCAAGCCGCTTGCTCAAATGATTGCTACACCCCCGAAACGCGCGCCCGCGCCCATGTCGCAGGTCATCCCCCAAACCTTAATGCCCGCGCCAAAACCCACCGCCAGCCCGGAGCAATTAGAATTGCAAAAACAATTGATAGTAGCCTGCAAACGAGGGGATGCGGACACGGTCACCACGTTATTAACGCAAGGCGCTAAACCCGATATGCCTGATGCGAAAGGTGAACAGCCGTTAGGCGCGGCGGTTTGGGGCATGTGTCCTGATGTGGTCAATGCCTTAC
>JAFEDN010000321.1 GCA_018241585.1 Pseudomonadota bacterium
GTCTTTCAACTCTTCGAAAGAATGGACTTAATCTGCTGACTACATTAGAAAATGCTATCCTGGCCTCTTCGGCTATCTCTTTGCCTCAGTTACAGGCTGAATAGTTACGCGGGAATTTAATTGTTATTTTAAGCTATTGTTTTAATTTGAAAATTTATTTTGATATTTTTTAAGATGCCCCAAAAAATGCCCCTTGAATTTTGTCCTAAAAAGGGAATTGAACCGGCGTCCTATTAATTTTACATTCTTGCTTTATGAAAATTTTATGTTCAAAATACATGCTCGAGTAAGGATATAGTTTTTTGTTGTGCTTGAAAATATAATAGTTAGCTTTGCATGAGGCGGGTTATGGCTAATAAAAAGTTATCAATTAATGTACAAGGCGCGACTATTGGTATTCTTTCAAACAACGAAGAGGATTTTATTTCTTTAACAGATATGGCCAAGAAATTTGGCGGGGATGATCTTAATTTATAGTTGGATGCGTAATCGTAACACTCTGGAATTTCTAGGTATTTGGGAACAGATGCATAATCCGAGTTTTAAAGGTCTCGAATTCGAGACCTTTAAAATAGAAGCCGGGTTAAATAGCTTTCACTTAACCCCTCAGAAGTGGATTAAAGCTACGCAAGCTATTGGTATTTAATCTCGATCTGGAAGATATAATGGAGGTACCTACGCTCATAAAGACCTTGCTTTTGAATTTGGCTCTTGGTTAAGCCCTGGGTTTAAGTTATACCTAATTAAGGAATTCCAAAGGCTTAAAGAAGAAGAAAGCCGTCGTCTTTCATTGGATTGGAATCTTAATCGTACTTTATCCAAAATCAATTATCGTATTCACACCGATGCTATTAAAGCACATATCATACCTTCGGTGGTCACACCACAGCAGATTAGTTTTACCTATGCTAATGAAGCCGATGTATTGAATGCTGCTTTATTTGGTAAAACAGCCATACAATGGCGGGAAGCTAACCCATCTTGAGAAGATAACATACGTGAATATGCCAGTGTGGAGCAACTTTTAGTACTGGCCAACATTGAAGCTATGAACGCAGAGTTTATTCGTATGGATATGGCGCAGTCTTTGCGTTTAAAACAGCTAAATGAAATTGCTATGAACCAATTGAGATCATTGACTCAACATAAACCGGTAAAACAGTTGGTTAATGATGTAGTGGAGTAGCAAATAAGGAGGATGCTTAATGAAAGCGTGTATCGTCTCAACTATCTTTTTTTTAAATATATGCTTATTAGTCCAAGCCTCAACAATTTATGCCGAAACAAGTACAAATAGTTTAGCTGCGAAGTCTGTTTGGCATTTTACTCCTGCTGATGTCAATGCATTGCATAGTAAACCAGCTGATTATCGAATTCATTATGGTAGTGATCCATTGCAATTTGGAGATTTGCGATTGCCTAGTGGACGGGGGCCATATCCGATTGCCATTATTATTCACGGAGGTTGTTGGGTATCTACGTTTGCCGATCTCCAAAACACTGCGGCTTTAGCTGATGCTCTTCGAGATTTGGGAATTGCGACTTGGAACATTGAATATCGTCGAGAAGACAATAATGGCGGCGGTTGGCCAGGAACGTTTCTTGATGTGGGCCATGCTGCAGATTTTCTCCGCGATATCTCTCAGAAGTATTCCCTGGATTTAAATAGAGTGATTGTGATTGGTCAATCTGCGGGAGGCCATTTAGCGCTTTGGTTAGCGTCACGGCATAAGCTGCCAGCAAACAGTGTTTTATATTCAGCAAAACCTTTGCCATTACAAGGAGTGATCGCGCTTGGTGGTGTTCCTGATTTAAAAGCATTTCGCGATCACGGTACTAAGATGTGTGGACAAGATGTCATCGCTAAATTGCTAGGAAATACATCTGAATCGATTCAAAAAAATATTAAGGATG
>JAFEDN010000322.1 GCA_018241585.1 Pseudomonadota bacterium
TGGATAATCATGGTTTGCAGCGCATTCTCTAGTAGATTTTTACACCCCTCCAGGCCGGATTCCGAATAATTAATGGTATTCGATACTCGCTGCTGCCAATAAACGATACTTTTAACCATTAAACCAATTTGATAAATTGATTTAGATAACTGAATCAAGCTAGTTTGTTCGACCGAGGAGGTCTGCTTTAACTCCAAGTATTGAGAAAGGTTTTTTTCCTGCAGCTCCAACATTCGATCTAATTGTAGATTAAACTGGATAAAGTATCGTTTATGATTCTGCGCGCCATGCTGTAATAGCAATAATATTTTCGATAACATCCGCCGGTAATTTAAAATAATTTTCTGATAAGGACGAATCGGAAATATTAAAAAACATGCCACTAAACTAATGACGCCGCAAATTAAAAACGTAACCGCAATTTGACTTGCTTCGCGTACATTGGACTGAGTAGCTCCAGCCAAAATATACAGAAATAATGTCCATGCGCCAGCGTTAAAGTATGGGAAACCTAAACAGGCCGAAAATGCACAGATGAAAACAACCAAAGGCACACTGATTAAAAAAGCTATTAAGTGTTGACTAAGTAACATGCCTAAAAAAGTAAATCCAGTAAATACCAGAATTATTGCCATCAGAAATTTTAGGCGATTAAAAAATAAATCCTGAAGGTCATTTTGAACAAAAGCAAATGTGGCAAAACCTGCCCACGCACTCAAAGATAGATTTCCATAGAACTGTAATAATAAAATGCTGACGGCACAAGCAAGCGCTGTCCGGAAGGAGGTTTTAACAATAGCGCCTTCTGGGTCAACAGTATCAACATAGTAGTTTTTAATAGTTATTAACCACTGATTTAAATTAAATAATTGAGATTGATTCATGGCGCGCGCCTCAAGTACAAATTAAACTCGGCACACTGATAGTCAGTTCCTGATATCTGTCATCACCGCCTAATATTTGTGTCTGAAAATTGAGATATCGTGATAATTTTTTCATGCAATTTCCGGTCCATGTTATGATTGGGTCTAATTAACATTAAATTTGCTGTTATGGATTTTCTCTCCGGCAATTTTTACAAACTCCAATAATTTCTACTGGTTTATCCGATAGAAAGAAATCATATTGTTTAGTAATTAGTTTAAATACCTTATTCAGTGATTGAATATCAACTTCCTGAGTTTGTTGACAACGCTCACATAACAAAAAATATGTGTGATGGGCATGGTGAGGAGTATCACAGGTCGCATAAGCATTCTGACTGGCAATACGATGAATTAATTTTTGTGCCTGCAAAAAATCTAGCGCGCGATAAACCGTCATCGCTTCTACCTTGGGATTTTTTTCGCGTAATAAATGCAATAATTCATAGGCAGTTAGGTACTCTTGATGAGCATACATTAAAGCCAATATCGTCCTGCGAATGGGGGTGAAGCGAGCGCCGGTATTCTGACAAAATTGCTCAGCTTGTTTTAACCGTTTTTCAGCATTGGCAGATATTTTTTTTACAGGCTGCATAAGCTAGCATCTCCCAAGTTTAGACCTGAGATCATTATATAATAGAAGGCCCAACAATCCAATCGAAGATATTATATAAATGCTTGCAAATTTCTAAAATGTTATGTTATAACATAACATTTTAGATCAATGAAAATTATTTGGAGATATCACAATGCATGACATAATGTACAATTTAAACAATAAAAAGTTAAACTTAAAGGATTTAGCCAAAGGACTTGATGAACGGTATAAAAAATATCAAGAAGACTATAAAGATAAAAAAAATTCAAGCAGAGCAGCTAGAGATAAAGAATTTGTTAATTTACTCACTCAATATAAGGAAAATGAAAAAAAATCAGAAGAAAAAATGATCTCATCTTTTTATGCACTTTGTAAATTTTATGCAGAA
>JAFEDN010000323.1 GCA_018241585.1 Pseudomonadota bacterium
CTTATCCCCGGACCATAGCAATACAGGTCCGCTCTTTACAGGCCAATCCAGGAACCGAATTCTTTATAAGAAATAATTTCACCGGCGACGTAATAGCAGATATTCAAAAAAGACTATCTATTACCGAAGTGGGATCAACCGATCAGTTAAATATGAAAACCGGTATTTTAAAGATTTCTCTAGTGGACAAAGACCCACAGCGTCTTGCATCCATAGTTAATACGATTACTGAAACGGCTTTGCAAGCAGACTCCGACAATAAGATATCAGAGGCCAATAAGACCTTAGATTTTTTGAGCAAACAAATCGTTGCAGTAAAAAAATCTTTAGATCAGGCTGAATCCGCCTTAAATCAATATCGCACCCAGAATAATAAATTGAATTTGAGCGTTGAAACTGAATTGCTGCTGAATAACATCTCGGATGTGGAAAAACAAATTTTCGAAACCGATTTGAAAAAAAATGAGTTATTGCAATATTACACTGCTAACCATCCCTTTATTACTCAATTGAACGATCGTAAACAGCAATTACAGCAGAAACTAGACCTCTTAGAAAAACAAGTCAAAGCGATCCCTGAACAAAACCAAGTCGCAATCAGCTTAGTTCGTGATGTAAAAGTCAAAAACCAACTTTATCTTTTACTTTTCCAAAAAATGCAAGAATTGCAAGTGGTTGCAGCGGGCACAATGAGTGATATTAGAATTCTGGCAAAGGCTCAATATCCTGAAAAACCACAACCCCAGCATCTTAGTATTAAACTACCAGGAGCCTTATTTATCTCTTTGGTTTTTGGAATCTTGTTGGGCCTGATCAGAACCGCTTTATACCGGAAAGTTCAGGACCCCACTTGGACGGAGCAGAATTTTAATATCAGCAATTTGGCGATCATCCCCTATAGTAAAAAACAGGTTACTATCAATCAATTGATTAAAAAGAATATCAACATTGGTAGCAGAATATTAGCTTTTAATGCACCGCATGACTTATCCATTGAGGCGCTTAGAAGTTTAAGAACCCATTTACAATTTACCATTCAAATGAACCAAAATCATATTATTTCAATACTCGGCATCAGTCCCAACATTGGTAAATCTTTTGTCAGTACTAATTTAGCTTATCTAATGGCTGAAGCTGGCAAACGAACTCTGCTCATTGATAGCGATATGCGCC
Source organism: Pseudomonadota bacterium (assembly GCA_018241585.1). Taxonomy (GTDB): domain Bacteria; phylum Pseudomonadota; class Gammaproteobacteria; order Coxiellales; family Coxiellaceae; genus JAFEDN01. The sequence goes on from JAFEDN010000323.1 coordinate 1,174, forward strand.
GGGGTAGAATTAATAGCTATTTCGAATTACAGAAATCTCCTGGTCTAAGTGAATATCTCAAAGGGTCTGCTAAAGATGTTATTCAAAAGACTGGACATCCGAATTTAGAAATTATTACTTCAGGACAATCAACTAATGATTCCTCGGAATTGCTTACTCGGCCTCAATTAGGTTATTTAATACAAAACTTGGTACATCAATACGAATTTATAATCATTGATACCCCCCCTATTTTAGCCGTAACCGATAGTTTGATAGTTGCTAAAATGGCTAATATCAATATCTTATTATTGGGTTCAGATACTCATCATACAGATGAAATAGAGTACGCTTTTAAAAGGCTTTCTACCAATGAGATTAAGCTGCAAGGCACTGTTTACAATCAAACTAAGCCTGAAAAATATTCCCAAAAGAAATATCATTATTACTATGAATATGAAAAGGTATAATTGTGTTTGAACAGCATGATCACTGTATTTTTAGCATTTATCCACTATCCCCCTCTTTTTTTGAAAAAATTACCAATTTGATTGGTCAACCGCCCAGTTTGATTTTATTATCCGAATTGCATAATGGTTCTTTATTAAAATTATTCAAAAAATTGCGATCTTTAAAAATTAAAAATTTATGGTTGCCTATTGAATATCCCAATGTGCAACTATTTATTCCGATACTAAAATTGTTATCCTTACCGATAAAAATACACCAAATTAGATTAGTTACGCCTGATG
>JAFEDN010000324.1 GCA_018241585.1 Pseudomonadota bacterium
TGACCATAAGCAATGTTATGGGCAATGGTATCATTAAACAGGATTGAGTTCTGGGAAACTACCGCAAATTGACGCCGTAAGCTATCTAGTTTGAAATCACGGATATCAATGCCATCAATGGTAATTGCCCCTTGTTCTACTTCATAGAATCTTGGTAACAAATTGATTAATGTAGATTTACCAGCGCCCGATCTACCGACAATAGCGACCACTTTTCCCGGAGCAACACGAAAGTCGATCTCGTTTAAAACCGTTTCCTGCCGATTCTGATAAGCAAAGCTAACCTTTGAAAATCGCACTTCGCCCCGAACTCTAGGCGGCTCCAGAGTACCTGTATCCTTTTCTGTCTCTTCATCCAATATGGTAAATATACTCTCTGCTCCCGCGACCCCTTTTTGAATTAAACTATACACCGTAGTAAGCCTGCGCATTGGCCGAAGCAACATAATCACTGATGAAATCACCGTACCAAACGCGCCGGCAGTCACATCTAAGGAAGGCATGGTGGCAAAGAATAAAACCACTGCAATTAAAATGGATAACAGCATTTGCACTATTGAAGTTCCAATGCTGTTAACCACTGCTATCTTGAGTTCTCTTTCCCGGTTGGCCTGGGTAGCTCGTAGAAACTTTGAACGTTCGTACTTTTGGCCGCCATACAAACGAACTACTTGCTGGGCATCAATAGTTTCTGCCGCTACTCTAGTCACTTCCGCTACTGATTTTTGTACTGAAATACTAATTCTTTTTAGCCGGGAGCCATTTCTTTTTAAAATCAGCATGATCACAGGAAGAATCGCTAGAAATAACAAAAATAATTTCCAGCTCACGCTGACAATAACGCCGATTAAACCAATGACTAGTGTTGCTTCTTGTAGAATGGTTAACAATGCCGTTGAACTGGCCTGAGCTACTTGTTCTACGTTGTAAATCATGGTGGAAATTAATTGTCCGGAGTTACTTCTATCGTAAAATCGTGTTGGCAGCTTCAACATTTGATCAAATAACTGCCGCCTAAAATCTCTGACCACGTTGCGAGAAACCCGGGTGACGCAATAGTTGGATAAAAATACAAAAATACCGCGAAAAACAAAGATGACGATGACTAATAAGGGTAAAAAATGAATAAACCGGACGTCTCTATTGATAAAGCCTTTGTCGATGATCGGTTTGATTAACCAGGCAAAACCCGCATCGACCAAGGACATGGCCGCAGTGGCCGCAACTCCAATAATAAAACAAAGCCAATATTGTTTGGTGACTTGTAGTAACCGGTAATAAGTATTCCAACTTTTAGTCTTTAATTCATTCATGCCGAAGATTATACCTTAAAAAAGCTAATTTTCGTAGAAAAACCTTTTCTGATGAAGGATCAACATCAGTAAAATTGGCTCTTGCAGCGGTAATTACTATTAATGGTTTATGGGGATTCACTTTAATTTTAATGGCGCCGTTGACTGAAGTTAGCCAGCTGATCGAGCTCATGCTTTGATACCGTTGCAGCACAGCCGGAGCAGGAAAATGAAACCGGTTGAAATATCCTTCTGAAAATAAGGCATATTTTGGCTGTACTTGTTGTAAGAAATCGAGAGTAGAAGAAGTTTTGCTGCCATGATGAGGCACTTGTAAAATCTGAGCAGCTAAAACTTGACCATAGCGGGCAACCAGGTCTTGCTCCACGGCTGCTTCAATATCACCCGTTAATAATGTTCGGCTACCGGGAGGGCCGATCTGTAGAATACAGGAACTATTATTGTCCTGATAAACAGACCCGGCTTGAGGGTTTAACACTTGGAAATCCACTCCATCCCAATTCCATTTTTGACCTGCTTGGCAATACTCGGCATGAGCCTGTGGGAACAGGGAAGGGATACTGGTCAAAACACGCTTAACCGGCC
>JAFEDN010000325.1 GCA_018241585.1 Pseudomonadota bacterium
GTATGCGATTCATTTCTTCAATTGTATTATCAAAACTTCGCACTTCAATACCAGACTCTGCATTGATATCAGCAGCGGTTAATGTTAAGCCATGAGTCTTACGCTGTCTACCCTCAAGTTTTATTAGTCTTTCTTCAGCGATATATACTTTTACTTTATCTGAAGATAGCAACTCATTCTTTTTATATCCTTCTCTTTCAGCAATTTTTTGCAAATATGTTTTATTATTATTAAGCATAATTAATGTATTTAATTCTTTTACCAGATAATCACTATGTGTAGTTATAAATACCCGAATTCCAATATTAACAAGCCTAGAAAAGAGTCGCGCCATACGACGTTGATTTTCTGGATGTAAATTAAGCTCTGGCTCATCAATCATAAACATATCACCAGGATTCGCTACGTGACGTAAATAAAAGCCTATGTCAAGTAGGGAACGAACAGCGCTAGAGCTTTCATCCATAGTTAATTTGAGTTTTTTATTTGTGGGCACATAATACAACTCATCATTTTTTGTAACTAAATATTCTCCTCCAATTATATTAGCGAAATCATTAAGAATATCTGGATGTTGCTTAGTAATAAAACTATCTTTCTTGGCAAGATCTTCAAGCTGCCTTGTAAACTCCACATTTTTCTTAACTGGAAGAGCATAATCTGAATAAACACTATTTAACAATTTTAATGGATCAATGTCTTGTTTTTTAGCTTCACCCATTTGCTCTAAAAGCCTATTACGAGCAAAATTAAGCTCTTTACGAAAAATAGCTACCCCAGTTCTCTCAGCACTAGCAATAAAAGGATGAGGAAAAATATCTTTAAATAAGAATTCCATTAAAATTTTACTAATAGCTTGTTTAATAAAAGGGGATGGAATTTTTATTTTTTCTTTTTCAACAAGTAAAGAAATATAAATGTTACTAGAATTTGGTTTTTTTAATATGGAAAAAAGCTGTGCTTCAGACGCCCCTATAGTACTTTCAAGAGAGTTCTTAAATTCTATAGATTTTATATCTAAACTAATTATGAATTTACTTTCCGAAAAATATTTTTCAGAAGAAGCAAATACTCTAGATAAGCCTTTTGTAAATTCTTTACAACTATCTTGTACTATTTTTTCTGACTCATTTATATACTCTTGAATATTCAACTCTGTTGCCCCATCATTCAATAATTGATGAATCTTAGTATCGGGTATTTTGATAAAAAGAATATCTCTCCATAAGGAAAGAAAACCAAATAAAGCATAAGTAGCGTATGTTTTTCCTGTATTATTTTTACCACAAATAATAGTAAAATCTCCTAATTCAAATTCAGCTTGACTCAATGGTCCAAGATTTTGGATTTGTACCTTCATAAAGCTACCTTTCTTAAAATGTAAAAATTATATACAAAACTATAATTATAATAAGATTATATTCTTTTTATTTAGTTCAAAGAATGCAACCTTTGTTTTATATATTATATTATAGATTATGCAATTCGATTGCTGCTTATTTTATCTGAAAATACTATTATTGCCTAGCTATTAACGTAGTTACTTCCGAGATGAGCACCGGCAATAGAGGGTCGGCTGTGGCCGGCAACCTCAGCGACTTCTTGCCGTGCGATTTGATTCAGTTGCGGATTTACCGGACAATTTTCTGGATTATCCTTTGTTTTAATTGAGGCCATTAATGCCAGACCTGATATTGGTGAAAAATTCTATCAATTATATCAATCTAAAAAAATATTTATGCCTGAAACAAAGTATATTTTCAAAATATACTTTACTCTAAAATTTTTGAAAATTCAGATTTGAACTTTTTTTTCTTGTTTAGTTACTGATTAATAAAGTTTATCAATCACTATCGCCTAAAGGCGAAAGTTTGTTAAGCGGTTTGAAACCCTA
>JAFEDN010000326.1 GCA_018241585.1 Pseudomonadota bacterium
CCGGAGCTCAGTATCCAAACCAGGAAGCAGCTCACGCTTCAGCGGGAGCTGCTGCACTATATGCCTTTCAATTGCTGACAACAATCTAAATTGCTAAAATAACGGTGGAGGCTATTTTTATGGATAAGGCAAAAAGATTGGCTCAGTTACTTGAAAAAGCTGGCATTCAGATTAATGGCAGCCAGCCGTGGGATATCCGAATTAACGATCAACGAGCCATTAACCGGATTCTTTCAGAACCCTCGGTCGGTGCTGGAGAAAGTTACATGGACGACTGGTGGGATTGCCAACAATTAGATGAATTCTTTTTTCGAATTTTACGCCATCTTGACCTTAAAGACCTTTACCATTATACCACTTTTTTAGCTTACCGTTTTAAAAACATTTTTCATAATCCACAATCCAAAAACCGTTCCAAGCAAGTAGCCATTCAACATTACAATTTAGGGAATGATTTGTATACGGCTATGTTGGGTAAAAGTATGGCCTACACTTGCGGATATTGGCGGCTTGCTGAACAATTAGATCAAGCGCAATTCGCTAAGTATGATTTAATTTGCAAAAAATTAGAATTAAAGCCGGGTGAGACAGTCTTAGAGTTGGGGTGTGGATTTGGAGGATTTGCAAAATTTGCAGCAGAAAATTATAGCGTCAATCTGGTTTGCATCAATATCTCCCACGAACAAATGAATTTCGCCAAACAATTTTGCAAGAATTTACCGGTCCAATTCGTAGAATGCGATTATCGAGACGTGCCAAATTATAACCCTGAAAAAATTAAATTTGATAAAGTTGTCAGTATCGGTTTATGTGAGCATGTGGGCTATGAGAACTATAATACCTTCTTTAAAATAGTTCGTAACAACATCAAAGAAAATGGTTTGTTTTTATTGCATACTATTGCTAAAAATACCTCGCATTGCTTTTCAGACCCCTGGATTCAAAAATATATTTTCCCTCATGGTATGCTGCCTTCCGTGAGAATTTTAAGTGATACCGCTGAAAGATATTTTGTCACTGAGGATGTGCACAACATGGGTGCCGATTATGATAAAACATTAATGGCTTGGAATGAGAATTTTGATAAAAACTGGCCGCAATTAGCTCATTATGGAGACAAATTTAGGCGAATGTGGCGTTACTACTTACTATCCTGTGCAGGAGGTTTTCGTGCTCGCAGTATGCAGTTGTATCAATTTGTATTTTCACCGCAGGGGAAAATAGATGGATACCTCAGCTACCGTTAGTCGCTATGGTTATTTTTGTTTTGAAAATTATTTAAAAAAATGAAATCGATTCAGTATTAATCAATTCAAAGTGATTCCGGGCTCACACAGCTCATTCATCTTTATCATAACAAACATGAGCTTACTTGGATTTTGAAAAATTGATAGAATACTACCGAGCTGGCTAAGCAGTCGCTGTTTTTTTAATTAAAAGCGGAGGAAAGTCCGGGCTCCATAGGGCAGGGCGCCAGATAACGTCTGGGCGGCGCAAGCCGACGGAAAGTGCCACAGAAACGATACCGCCAAGCATGGTCCAAAGCCATGTGGTAAGGGTGAAATGGTGCGGCAAGAGCGCACCGCACTGCTGGTAACAGCGGTGGCAGGGTAAACCCCGCCCGGAGTAAGGCCAAATAGGAATCTGTTAACTGCGGCCCGCAGGATAGATTCGGGTAGGCTGCTTGAGGTAAGCGGCGACGCTTATCCCAGATAAATGACTGTTCACGACAGAACCCGGCTTACCGGCCAGCTCATCCAATACAAAATATATTCAGCAGTTCCCGCTGAAGCAAAAATTACCTATAAGCTCATGAAATATTGAAAAACCTATCCCGATGAGGGATCGCAAGGGAGAGGAGAGC
>JAFEDN010000327.1 GCA_018241585.1 Pseudomonadota bacterium
TTTATGACAACTATGCTGAGATAGTGTTATGTTAAAAAACCTGGGGATCACTCAGCGTTGCGAGGGGTGTGGTCCTGCGACTCAAAGTCGCTCGGGAGAGTGTCTTGATTATGTGTTGATTTTGATTATTTCTTTCCGTATTACTGATATCAGTTTTACTGGAAAAGAAGTTTTTTTTTAGGGGAATTCGCATTCTTCTAGCTACCAAATAGTATCACTATTTGAGTGGAAAATCACACAAAATCAAGACCCGATGTTCCGCCATCGGATCCCTACTTGAACGTGCGTGGCGAGTAATTGCCGGGTGCGAAGCTTCAAGGATAAAGTGGAGTCCTTTGCTACTAGCAAGAAGAAAGTTTTGTGAAAAACTTTCAACGCTGCAAGCCTTAATGCGGCTGGACACTTGGGCGGGATGGTATGGCTAATGTAAGTGAATTGTTGTCAAAGCGTCATGACTTAGTCGACAAGCCAAAGAGGCTGATAGGCTTGAACCAAAAGGGTGAGTAAGCCAGTGTTGGTATATGTCCACTTACCAGTACGCGGATAAAGTAGCTTACCGGCGCACAGACGAAGCCTAACCCATCTATCGTCTCCCCTGCGGAACGAGGTAAGCCTGTTGATCTCTCCTATCCTGGAGAAAGCTGGCCGCGAGGTCAGCCGACGGGTGGCCTGTTAAATATTAACGTAAGATTCTTAATGTTGTTCACTCTAATTTTATTCTGATATAATTGGGAACACAACGATGGATTTCCCTTCATTTGAGGAGTTGAAGATTGTCAAATAAAAAAATAATGGGGCATATGTAACACCCTTAAAGAAGTTAGTTGCATTTTTTGAATCCAGTAGGAATAAATGGCATGAGCGTTCAGGAGAGAAGCAGAAACGCATTGATTATTTAGAGAAGAAAATAAGGGATGTTGAAAAAAGCAGGGATAAATGGAAAATGACTACTAAAAAATTACAAGAAGAACTAAAAAAAAACGACTGTGGTTCATTCATTATCGGAAAATGAAACATCCGTTGAAGATCAACCGCTGTTAACAATATCGCTTGACCGTCCACGTTCTCACTCTTATTCATTACACACTATATCAACCGGTATTAAATTAATTATTAATGCTTTAACAAGTTTGCGAGGAGCTCATCAGTGTTTTGAACTCTTTTCATCCGATGATCTACAAAAAATTCCCAGTTATGTCAGTATACAAAATTGGTTATTAAAATTTGGACTCTATGAATTAAGAAGAAATAAATCTTACCGCGATGAGTGGATTTACATCATAGACAATAGTATTAGTTTGGGTCGAAAAAAGTGTTTGATTATTCTAGGAACCTCAATAGAAAATTTAAAAAATTGTGGATATCGATTAACCCATACTTCAATTGAAATACTCAAATTAGCGATCATAGAAAAATGCCATGGTGAATTAGTAGATCACTATTTAGAAGAAGTGAGTAAGAGCTATGGTGAGCCGTATCAAATAGTATCAGATCATGGTTCAGATATTAAGAAAGGAATATCTTTATTTTGTCAAAGGCACGACCACACTCTGTCGACTTACGATGTGACGCATAAGATGGCAAATCTATTGAAAGATGTATTGGAAGCTGGAAACGTCTGGAAGACATTTCAGAAGCAGTGTGCAAAAACAAAGATAAGGAGCAAGCACAGAATATCCCTAAACCTCTAGAGACATGAGTTCGTATTATTAGCTGAAAATGGCTCGTGCTCATCTTATTATTATGGCTTAAAAGCAGGGTGAAAAATTATTGGATATTATTAATAAAATTTAACAGGCCAGTCGACGGGTAAGCCGTTTATCCCCTAAACCAATTGAACCAAACATAGCTTCC
>JAFEDN010000328.1 GCA_018241585.1 Pseudomonadota bacterium
TTTGCATTAGAATCAAATCCCTGCTTCAGACTCATGTTGCATTGGACAAGACTCTTTCTTTGAAGAAGAGGGGATCCGTGATAGAATTAGAGATGCATTTATTCCATACGTAAAAAACACTCCCTTGGAACTGGCGGAACAGCGCCAGTCGAAACAACCAAGAAAAGGGGCTGAACAGCAAATAGCAGAAGGCTACATAGTGACACCTTCAAGATAATCTTAATAACAATGGAGATAAAAAAATGAAACGTTTTCTGACGACCAGTAATAATTTATTTAAAAACCAGGCCTTAGGCCGAGCTTTTATTCGTACCACCACAGCTGTTGAAGCGAAATCACCCGTATCTGACCATCAGCGACATACGCATTCGCTAACTTTTCAGGATAAAATCGCCTTCCTGGCCCATGATCACCACGCGATGACAATGTTAGAGGAAGAATTACATGTTTCTCACTCGGTGTTTGAGAAAATGCTCGATAATATAATTAACACCATTCCAAATCTCTGGGCGAGAGAACTACAATCCATAAAAGCACTATGGGACATCAATCGAGGGAGTGAAGCGATAAGGAAGTGTGATGCGCTGATTAAAGAAATAGAGGCTTATCCGGTGTATTTGCCTAGAAAAGCCAGTCAAATTTTAAGTGAAGCGTATATTTTTAAAGGTGACTTTTTGCGCCTGACGGGTGCTCTGGAAAAACAGGCCCAACAAGCGTTTGATTGTTATAAAAAAGCACTAGATATTGTACCAGAGAATCAAGCCGCCAAAGATGGCGTAGAAAATTTGCGGATCATTCGAGGAGAATCAACAAAAATTATCGTTGAAGAGCCGGATTCTGAAATATCCTCTTTCAAATATTGAAGTCTAGCTCTGATTTAGTAAAAAGCTAAAGCTATCGTTTCTAGCGGCATCGACTCCGGCCCTGGAAAAATCATGTTGACCGACAACAATGGCGCTGCACGTTATTAAACAAGAGCTAAATAAAGGAATCTATGACCCATGCCAACGATTAGCGCCATTCTATGGAATATTGATTCAAATGTTTTGGTGACCATGCCCCGCTCATTTTCGCGCCCTCTATGCAGAATATGAAGTTTTGATCAATATCAATACGCTTGAAATTATTCAAGGAACTATGCCGCACCGATAGTTTTGTGGATCTGGAAGGAGAATCCTTGACTTATCGGGTGAGCCGCTATAACAGCAGTACGCCGTTGCCAAGTTGGCTGCACTTCGACGAATCCAATCAGCGGTTTATCGGCACCCCGGTCCTCCAAGATTTTATTGACGTGAACGTGACCGCTCAAGACTCGGGAGGGTTATCCACCACCACGGATTTTACCATCAATGTAATCTCAGCCTGCCGGGAGTGGATTTACGACGTGGGAGAAGACCGTCCTTGGAGCGCTGCTTTCAGGGGGAACTGGTATTGGGTTTGCATTGGCACAGATCTGCCTGAAGCGGATGGCGAATAAGAAATTGCTGCAAGTGTTGGGAGAAGGCGACAGTAAATATGACCAGGAAGTGGTACGTCCGGTAGCCAAGGAAATTGCGCAACGCCTGAAGATCACGCGGTTTATGAATGCGACCACCAACAAAGAACTGATGGCGTTTAGCCTAAGAGCGCGGTACGGGAGGTTGTTCGGCCCGTTGCCCGGGTCTGCATGCGTTTTTCAAACCGCAATTGCAGCCGGAGCAGTTGCGGGAAGCGGTGGAAGAGATTGCGGATCAGGTCGTCAGTGCTTTGCGGGTGTAGCGCCAAAGTAGAAATGTCCGGTTTCTCCAAAGTTAAAGACTGGTCTTTAAAGGTCGCTCATATCCACCTGTTGCCTCGAAGACCACGACAG
>JAFEDN010000329.1 GCA_018241585.1 Pseudomonadota bacterium
ATTAGTATCTTTTTATCCATTTTTTTCACTCAAATTTTCGCAAAAAATAAACTTTTCATAAAACCAGTAGGTTTTTAAAAACCAAGCTGTATTTTTATTGCCTGCTCAACACGTTGCATATCTTCCCATGAAATTTTCCCCAACTTATTTTTTAAACGGCTTTTACTTACAGTAGTAATTTGATCCGCCATAGCCTTGTTTTGCTTACCATTGATTTCTATATATGCTTCGCAGGGGTAACATTTCAAAATATTACTGGTGTTCGGTACGACTTGAAAGCGATTCAAAACTTTATTACTTGCATCATTGCCGACAATAATGACAGATCTGGTTTTTTGAACCTCACCTTCAATAGAAGAATTGAAATCAATCCACCAGACTTCACCTCTCTGGATCATTCACCTCTCCCAACAAACCTTCACTCCATTCATCAGCTTCTATTTCCCTTTGCTGGTCGGATGCCATTTCACGATAAGCTAATTCTAAAGAAGGATGTAACACATGGGGTTTCACCAAGTTTTCAATAAATTGACTAATTTTGCCTTCACCTACGGAAGCATACAAGCCTTCGTAAACCTTCTCGTCAATCGTGATAGTTAATTTTTTATGCATAGCCACCCCTTCAAATTATACACGTGTTCTGTACGTATAATTTTAGATTAATTTCAAATATAGTCAACTTGTTTCAGGCTATATTTAAATAAAATATGAATAAAATTATTTAATATCATAATTTAGACAATTTTCTAAATATTCCTGTCTACCAGAAACAGGTTGTGGATCAAAATTATTATTTAACGCAATTTTGCTAATTTCTTCCAGTGAAACTTTTTTCTGCAGAATATCATTACCTAAACCGCTGTGCCAACCTTGGTAGCGTTTTTCTACAAAAGATTGTAAACGACTGTTTTCCAACAAATTAGCTGCATTAATCAGACCACGGGCAATAGTATCCACACCACCAATATGGCCATAAAACAAATCTTCTAAATCTATGCTTGGTCTTCTTACTTTAGCGTCGAAATTAAATCCTCCAGATGTAAAACCGCCATGCTTGAGCATAGTGTACAGTACTAAAGTAATATCTTGAATGTCATTAGGAAATTGATCGGTATCCCAGCCTAATTGAGGGTCGCCGCGATTAGCATCGATACTTCCAAAAATATTATGGGCGCAAGCATAAGCGACTTCTTCAGGGAAACTGTGGCCTGCTAAAGTAGCATGATTTGCTTCAATATTAACTTTGAATTCTTGCTCCAGCCCATATTTAGTGAGAAAAGCCAGTACGTGGCCACTGTCAAAATCATATTGGTGTTTAGTGGGTTCGCAGGGTTTAGGTTCAATGAGCAACAACCCTTTGAAACCGGTTTTATGCTTGTAATCCACGAGTAGACTCAAAAAGCGGGCAAATTGCTCGGCCTCTTGCCGCAAATCGGTATTTAAAATAGTTTCATAACCCTCGCGTCCGCCCCATAAAACATAATTGGCGCCATTTAAAGCTCGGGTGGCGTCAAACGCAGCTTTTACTTGAGCAACGGCATAAGCAAATACTTCAGGATTCGGGTTGGTGGCGGCTCCGGCCATATAGCGAGGATGGGAAAATAAATTAGCAGTACCCCACAGCAAGTTAATACCGGTTTCTTGCATTTTTTGGCCCATATAATCTGTTAGGGCTTGTAGATTGGCAATGCTTTCCTTTAAGTTGGACCCTTCTGGAGCAACGTCGCGGTCGTGAAAGGTGAAAAAAGGCAAACCTAATTTGCTGATGAACTCAAATAGCGCATTGATCCGTGCTTTTGCCCTTTGGTGAATGTCATTAATTTGCAACCAGGGACGTTT
>JAFEDN010000032.1 GCA_018241585.1 Pseudomonadota bacterium
TAGATTTTATTCTCATCAGCCGGACCTCAATTTCAAAAATCCAGAAGTACAAAAAGCGGTGCTCGGCTGGATCGATTTCTGGTTCGGGATGGGCGTAGATGGTTTAAGATTAGACGCGGTGCCATATCTTTATGAAAGAGAAGGAACCAATTGCGAAAATCTCCCTGAAACCCATCAATTCTTGAAAAAAATCCGCAAATATATTGATGATAATTATCCAGACCGCATGCTCTTGGCAGAAGCTAATCAATGGCCGGAAGATGCGATCGCATACTTCGGTGATGGCGATGAATGCAATATGGCTTTTCATTTCCCGCTAATGCCTAGAACTTTTATGTCATTAAAAATGGAAGACCGTTTTCCCTTGATCGATATTATGCAGCAAACCCCTGCTATTCCAGCCAACTGTCAATGGTGTATTTTTTTGCGTAACCATGATGAATTGACTTTGGAAATGGTTACCGATGAAGAGCGAGATTATATGTATCGGGTATATGCTGAAGACCCGCAAGCTCGGATTAACTTGGGGATTAGACGCCGGCTAGCGCCATTACTGAGTAATAATCGCAAAAAAATCGAATTAATGAATGCCTTATTATTTTCCTTTCCAGGAACTCCAGTTATTTATTATGGCGATGAAATCGGCATGGGTGATAATTTTTATTTAGGGGATCGTAACGGGGTACGCACTCCAATGCAGTGGCGGCCCGACAGAAATGCTGGATTTTCTCAGGCTCATCCTCAAAGTTTATATTTACCTTTAATTATTGACCCAGAATACCATTACGAAACCATTAATGTATTTAATCAACAAAACAATCCTGAATCTTTGCTGTGGTGGATGAAACATCTATTATCATTGAGAAAAAGATATCCAGCGTTTTCTATTGGAAAATTACGATTTTTATTTCCAGACAACCCAAAGGTACTGGCCTTCATTACCGAATATGAAGATGAAAAGATTTTAATTCTAGCCAATTTGTCGCGATTCTCCGAACATGTTGAGCTAGATTTATCAGAATGGAACGGAATGCGCTTGTTAGAGTTGTTTGGTCAAACCCCCTTTCCAGAAATAAAAAATATTCCTTACTCAATTAGTTTAAATCCATATGGTTTTTATTGGTTTTTAATTGAAAAAACTGCGCCTTCCCGTCCTTCTGCCGAAAGAACAGAAGAATTAACTGTGACTAATGAAGTTAATTGGGAGAATTTTTTCAGAAAAGGCAATGTTTATCAATTGGAAAAAATATTATCGAAATACATAGTCAAACAAAGATGGTTTGCGGCTAAAAATAAAATATTGAAAACCGTTAAAGTTGTAGAAATTATACCCTTTCAACTTAATGATAAAAAAGTTTTTATGGTATTGGTACGTGTTAGCTATTTGAAGGAAGAAGATAATCTGTATTGTTTAGCAGTAACTTTCTTGCCAGAAAATTTGTTAGAAACTATTAGAACACAATTTCCTAAAGCGATACTCGCGCATATGCCTCAAAGCAATGGTTATTTGATAGACGCATATTTCGATTCAGAATTTACTTGCATGCTAGCGAAAAATATTGGGGAAAATGCCAAAATTAAAGGGGAAAATGGTATATTGAATGCGCAACGAGCTAGTGAATTTAAATCTTTATTTCAACAAAAATTAATCAAGGAATGCCATCCATTAAAAGCCGAACAAAGTAATACATCGATTAATATTAATCGAAAATTTGTTTTAAAATGTTATCGGCAATGCAGTTATGGATTAAACCCGGATATTGAAATTGGCAGATATTTAGCAAATCAGCAGCTATTTCAGCAAACACCTCGCTATTATGGTTCACTTGAATATGTCAGCCATGAAGGTGAAGTTATCTCGGTAGGGGTCTTGCAACAATATATTCCCCATGAAAGCGATGGTTGGCAGTATACAATTGATAATATTAATCGTTTTTTCGAAAAGATATTAGCTGCGCCTGAATTGGCAATAAAAGACTACAACATTCCGGAACCGGATGAGTATTTTAATACTGCTAAGCAAATTCCAGAAAAAGTCAAAGAATTAATCGGTGAATATGGACCATTGATTCATATATTAGGCACTCGTACCGCCCAAATGCATGCGGTCCTTTCTTTAAATACCACAGACCCTGCATTTACACCTGAGCCGTTTTCAACGCTTTATCAGCGTACTTTATATCAATCAATTCGTGGTTCTTACGGACGTGTGATCAATCAATTTAAAAAAACCGTGCAAAGATTAGATGAAGCAAATCATGCGCTATGGCAGCAAATTATTGAAACAGATCGATCTTTTGAAGAATTTTTACGGAAGTTGTTACAAAACAAAATTTCCGCGAAACGAATTCGAACCCATGGAGATTACCACTTGGGTCAAGTGTTGTTTACCGGTAAAGATTTTTACATAGTCGATTTTGAAGGTGAGCCTGCTAGACCTCTTTCTGAAAGAAGAATAAAACGTTCAGCACTGCGTGATGTTGCTGGAATGATGCGCTCTTTCCATTACGCCACCCAAATTACTTTATATGGTGAGAATAGCTTGGTTCGTAAAGAAGATATCAATTCTTTGAAAGAATGGGCCGATTTTTGGTATCGATGGAGTTGCGCTTATTTCCTGCAGGGTTATATGAGTGTGGCGGACCATCAATCATTTCTTTCCTCCGATATTGAAGATAATTCAATTCTACTGCAAGCATTTTTGTTAGAGAAAGCAATCTATGAGATTGGCTATGAGCTTAACAATCGTCCTGAATGGGTTCACATCCCCTGTCGAGGAATACTTGAAATTCTCGGCAGTTCCCGCTGACCGGGGATTATTACATGACCGCAAATGCAAAACTAGATGCGCTTGATCATTTGTGTAAATTATATGGTATCCAAAGCGCTTATTACGATGTATTTAAAAAACGGCGTTTAGTTGGGCAGGAAACGCTATTAGCTATTTTAGGATCATTTGATATTCAGATTAGTTCTAGTCAGGATGTTAAAAATATACTGCATCAACAGCAGCAAAAAATATTGGAGCGTTTACTGCCGCCGGTCGCAGTCGCCTGGAATGGAAAATTAGACCTTGCCGTCACTTTACCGGCAGAAAAGCGCCATCTAAAAATTCATTGTAAACTTGCACTAGAAGAAAATAATCATATTTTAACCTGGGATTTTTCCTTAACCAAGTTAGCAGTTAGTGATCAGAAAACTTTTGATAATAGAACTTATGTAGTTAAGCATTTACATTATAATAAATCGCTTCCGATTGGTTATCATCATTTAACTATTGATGTTCAAGGTCAAATTTATCATTCGTTAATTATTTCCGCCCCACGCTTAGCATGGGCTAAACCCCGAGATCAACAGAAATGCTGGGGGTTATTTGCTCCTCTTTACGCTTTGCATTCTCATAATAGTATTGGCTGCGGAGATATTTCAGATTTAAATCGAATCATGCAATGGGTTGCCGGCCAGGGAGGAAAGCTCATTGGGACCTTGCCACTTTTTGCGGCTTTTTTACAAAAATCTTTCGAACCTAGCCCCTATTCGCCGCTAAGTAAATTTTTTTTTAATGAACTGTATTTAGACATTAAGCAAATTCCTGAGTTTGCCAAATGTAAACCCGCTCAAGACCTACTTCAATCTTCCAAGTTTCAAATACAATTACAAAAATTAACTGAATCCAAGTTATTAGATTATCCTAAAATTATGTGTTTTAAACGAAAGATTATTGAGTTGTTAGCCAAGGATTTTTTTTCACAGGCTGATCTAGTAAGACATAATGCCTTCAGAGAATTTTGCCAAGGACAACCTCAGGTGCTGGATTATGCTAATTTTAGGGCATTTCAAGAAACCAATGAAAATCCTTGGCCGCTTTGGCCGGAAAAAATGCGATCTGGGATCATTAATGAGGGTGATTATGTTACCGAAATTAAGAATTATTATCTTTATAGTCAGTGGCAAATTCATCAGCAAGTGCAAGATTCAGCCGATCTTTTTATCGAAAACGGCATTGATTTGTATTTAGATATGCCTTTAGGAGTTCATCCGCATGGCTATGACGTTTGGCGCAATCAAGAGTTATTTGCTTTAAATTTGGATGTAGGCTCACCTCCTGATTCAGTATTTACCGAAGGTCAAAATTGGGGTTTTCCGCCGCTTATTCCCTATCGCTTGCGTCAAAGCCATTATCACTATTTTATTCATTCATTACGGCAGGTCATGCCCTATGTCAATTTGTTGCGATTAGATCACGTCATGTCATTGCATCGGTTATATTGTATCCCTAAAGGATTTTCCTCGGCAGAAGGGGCTTATATTCGTTATCCATCAGAAGATTTATATGCGATCCTGTCTGTTGAATCCCAGCGTTTTAAAACTAGTATTGTCGGCGAGAATTTGGGAACAGTGCCGGGCTATGTTAATAAAAAAATGGCACAACATCGTTTGTATACTATGTTTGTGCTTCAATATGAAATGGATTCACCCAGGGGTTTTAATCCAAAGAAAAAAAAATACTACACTGTTGCTAGTTTAAATACCCACGATATGGCTACTTTCGCTGCATATTGCCAAGGTATAGATATAAAGGATCAAGCGCAAAAAGTTTGGGCCAATAAATTACCAATAGCGCAGCTTAAATATTTATTGCAAGAATACTTGTACCAATTAGCTGCAAGCAGAAATCAGTTTCTGTTAATTAATCTTGAAGATTTATGGTTGGAGGTTAAGCCGCAAAATATACCTGGTGCAAAAAACTTGCCCAATTGGCGAAGAAAATTTAAATATCCTTTTGAGAAGTGGCGTCAGAACCATTTTTTATGTGCTACACTTACCAACGTCGATATCATTAGAAAAAGAAAGGAATAATCAACATGTCGATGGAACAACCGCTAAAAATGCCGATTACAGCTGATGATATCCACCTTTTTAATGAAGGTAAACACGTTCACCTCTACAAAATCTTAGGCGCCCACCCCATCTACCAAAAAACCCAACATACCTATCGCGATGGGGAATCGCAAGGGGGAGAAGAGCCGCGCGATCTCCCTCTTCATTACCGAGTTCCAGCTTCGCTGGAATTCGGTATCGAAACCAGGAAGCCGCTTCCGCAAGCGGCTGCAGAGCCGCGCGATCTTCCCCTTCATTACGAGTCGCAGCTTCGCTGCGAGGAGTATCAAAAACGGCCCAAAGGAGTTTTTTTTGCCGTGTGGGCGCCGAATGCTGAGCAGGTATTTGTAATTGGAGACTTTAATCATTGGGACCATAAAAAAAATCCTTTATCTCCTAATGACAGTTCCGGTATTTGGTCGACTATTGTGGAAAATGCTGAAATTGGCGAGCGATATAAATTTTACATTGTTGCTAATCACCAGCATTTTAAAACTGAAAAAGCCGATCCATTTGCTTTTTACAATGAAATACCCCCTCATTCCGCTTCGATAATTTGGGAAAAAAATTATCAATGGCATGATCAGCAATGGATGTCGTTGCGAGGCCAAAGACAAAACCGCCACTCGCCTTTATCTATTTATGAATTGCATTTAGGTTCCTGGCGCAAGGTTCCTGAAGAAGGTAATCGCTGTTTAACTTATCGGGAAATCGCTAAGCCACTGACCGATTATATTAAAAAAATGGGTTTTACCCATGTGGAATTCATGCCATTAACCGAACATCCCTTTTATGGTTCTTGGGGCTATCAAACTACCGGTTATTTTGCCCCAACTAGTCGTTATGGTACTCCGGAGGATTTAAAGTTTTTAATAGATTATCTGCATCAAAATGAGATCGGTGTTATTTTGGATTGGGTTCCATCTCATTTTCCCAACGACGCTCATGGCTTATATTATTTCGATGGTACTCATTTGTTTGAACATGCCGATCCTCGTATCGGCATTCACCCAGATTGGAATAGCGCGATTTTTAATTACGGCAGGCATGAAGTCAGGTCTTTTCTGTTTAGTAGCGCCATTTATTGGCTGGAAGTTTTTCACATCGACGCCCTGCGTGTCGATGCTGTAGCATCAATGTTATATTTGGATTATTCGCGCAAAGCAGGCGAATGGATTCCTAACCAGTACGGCGGCAGAGAAAATATCGAAGCAATAGATTTTATCCGTGAACTAAATGAAAAAATTTATCAATATTTTCCCGATGTACAAACCATAGCTGAGGAATCGACCTCTTGGGGAATGGTTTCTAAACCCACCTATTTGGGTGGTTTGGGATTTGGTTATAAATGGGATATGGGTTGGATGCACGATACACTTTTTTATTTAAGTCATGATCCGATCTACCGAAGCTATCATCACAGCCAGCTCACTTTCCGGATGTTGTATGCTTATTCCGAAAATTTTGTTTTGCCTTTATCGCACGATGAAGTAGTGCATGGCAAAGGTTCATTAATCGGTAAAATGCCTGGAGATGATTGGCAGAAATTTGCAAATTTACGTTTATTGTTTGGTTACCAGTACACCCAGCCAGGGAAAAAATTAATATTTATGGGCGGGGAAGTAGCGCAGTGGAGTGAATGGAACCATGAATCCAGTGTCGAATGGCATTTGCTCCAATACGATCGCCACCAAGCTCTTAATAAATGGGTCCAGGATTTAAATCATTTCTATCGTCAAGAGGCTGCGCTTTATCAATTAGACGATGACAGCGCTGGTTTTGAATGGATTGATTGCTCTGATTATTCTCAAAGTATTATCAGTTATCTGCGTTTCGGCACAGAGCGAGCAAAACCTTTATTGATTGTGGTGAACGCCACACCGAATACCCATTTTCAATATACTTTAGGTGTTCCTTGCGCTGGACTTTGGCAGGAAGTTTTGAATAGCGATGATCAAAAATATGGAGGCAGTGGTAAAAAAAATACTAAAGCACTGGTCGCGGCTAATCAACCTAGTCATGGCCGTCCTTATTCTATAACACTGACTATACCGCCTTTGAGTGTAATTATATTTAAGATTAAAGGCGCCCATGTTTAGTGACAGCAAAAAAATTGGCGCTCATTATTTGGGAGATGGACGGACTGAATGGTGGGTATATGCTCCCAAAGCCAAAACCGTTGCAGTTAAAATTTGTGCTCCGGTAGAACAAGAAATAATTTTAGCCCCATTAGAGAGAGGATATTTCAACGGTTTTTTAGATGGGATTGATCCAGGTAGTGATTATTGGATTATACTGGATGACCAACCATTTCCTGACCCAGCTTCACGATATCAGCCAGAAGGTGTTTTTGGCCCTTCTCAAGTAATTAATCCTCTTTACCAATGGGGAGATTCAGAACGAACCTGGCAAGGATTACCATTTGAAGATTATCTCACTTATGAATTGCATGTTGGCACTTTCACCCCCGAAGGCAGTTATCAAGCAATTATTCCCCATTTAGATGAGCTCAATTCATTAGGGATAACTGCCATAGAATTAATGCCGGTCAATCAATTCAGTGGTCAAAGAAATTGGGGTTATGACGGGGTTTTTCCTTTTGCACCACAGAATACTTATGGCTCACCTGACGATTTAAAAGCACTGGTTGCCGCTTGCCATCAACGGGGGTTAGCCATCATTTTAGACGTGGTTTACAATCATTTAGGTCCAGAAGGCAATGTGTTGCCTGATTTTGGCTACTATCTTACCGACAAGTATCGTACTCCTTGGGGCAGTGCGGTTAATTTTGATGGGCCGCATAACGACTCGGTCAGAAATTATTTTATTCAAAATGCTTTAATGTGGATTAAAGACTATCATTTTGATGCGTTACGTTTAGATGCTTTACATGCCGTTTTTGATAACTCTGCATATCCTTTTTTAAAGGAATTATCGGATCAAGTTCATCGTTATGCCCATCTTGCCAAGCGCCGTATCTATCTAATTGCTGAATCGAGTTTAAATGATACTAAGTTTATTCGCAGCCATCAGAGTGGTGGTTATGCTTTGGATGCGCAGTGGAATGATGATTTTCATCATGCGCTTTATTGTTATTTAACAGGGGATAATCATAGCTATTATCAAGATTTCGGTAAACTGGATCATATTGCCAAAGCCATAAAAGAAGGCTATGTGCTGACCGGTCAATATACCGAATACTGGAAATGCCGTCATGGCCAATCTTCGGAGACCATACCTGCTAATAAATTTGTGGTTTTTTCTCAGAACCATGATCACATCGGTAATAGGGCTGACGGTGAGCGGCTCTGTCGGTTGGTAGATATAGGACAGACCAAAATCGCTGCGGCCATGGTGATATTATCCCCTTATATTCCTTTGCTGTTTATGGGAGAAGAATATGCCGAAACTGCCCCGTTTTTATACTTCACTAATCATTCTGATTTAAAATTAGGTCAGGCGGTCAAAGAGGGCCGAAGCAAAGAAATTATAACTCATTATCCTGAAAGTTTAGTCTCCGACCCGCAAGACCCGGCAATTTTCCTAAAGTCGAAAATTAATAAAGCCTTACAGCGGCATGGTGTTCATGCAGCAGTTTATAATTTTTATAAGACCCTGATCCAATTGCGCAAGTCTACCGGTTGTTTGAAACTGCTAAGCAAAAAAAAACTGCATATTTACTGTAATAATGAACAAGAAGTGATTTGTGTCCATCGCTGGAAACCTGCACATTCTCAAGCATTTATTATTTACCACTTTTCCAAAAAAACCGCAGATGTGGATATACAATTTCCAGCAGGACGTTGGCATAAAGCATTAGATAGTGCTGAAATTCGCTGGGAGGGAGATGGAGTGTTATTACCTGATTCGCATAGTTTGGATGTTGCAAGCGGCATGACTCTCAAATTATCCCCCCATTCTGTAGTGGTTTATATAGAACAATTAGGATAAATCGATGGATCGTTATCTGTGCATACATGGTCATTTCTACCAGCCTCCAAGAGAAAATCCTTGGTTGGAAACAGTTGAACAGCAAGATTCTGCCAGCCCTTATCACGATTGGAATCAAAGAATCAATGAAGAATGTTATGCTGGTAATGCGCGTTCCAGAATACTTAATGAAAAAAACAAAATCATTAAAATAGTCAATAATTATGCGAAAATCAGCTTCAATTTCGGCCCGACTTTGTTGTCATGGCTAAAGGATCAAGCTCCTCAAGATTATCAAGCGATTTTACAAGCCGACCAAGACAGCCAATTACAATTTGAATCTCACGGCAATGCAATAGCGCAGGCCTATAATCACATGATTATGCCGTTAGCCAATGCTCACGATAAATTCACCCAAGTTTTTTGGGGAATGAAAGATTTTGAAAGCCGTTTTAACCGTAAAGCGGAAGGGATGTGGCTACCGGAAACGGCAGTAGATTTAGAAACTTTGGGTATGATGGCTGATCAAGGAATTAAATTTACTATATTAGCTCAACACCAAGCTAGAAGGATTAGAGCACTTAATACTGAGCAATGGCAGGAGGATCAACAAGGTAAAATCGATCCAACTATGCCGTATTTACTTAAATTGTCAAATAATCGAAGCATTGTGGTATTTTTTTATGACGGCCGAGTTTCTCAAGAGACAGCATTTACCGGATTATTAAATAAGGGCGAGCATTTAGCTGAACGAGTCCTCAGCATTTTATCAAATGAAAGAAAACGGCCTCAGTTAGCTAATATTGCCACCGATGGAGAAACTTATGGCCACCATCATCGTTTTGGCAATATGGCGTTATCGTATGCTTTAGATTATATCGAAAAAAATAAGTTGGCCAAATTAATTAACTATGGCCTGTTTTTACAAAAATATCCTCCTAGCCACGAAGTAGAAATAATTGAAAACAGCTCATGGAGTTGTGTTCATGGAATTGAAAGATGGCGCTCGGCATGCGGTTGTACCACCGGTCAGCATGGAGCATGGAATCAGCATTGGCGTTTGCCTTTGCGGGAAGCTTTAGACTGGTTACGTGATGCATTGCTTGGCCTATACCAAAATAAGGGTGCTGAGTTTTTCCATAATCCGCTGGACACACGGAATTATTATATTGATGTGATTCTGGACCGAACTAATGAAAAAATCACCCGGTTTTTAGCAAGGTTTGCCAAACGTTTATTAAATGATCAAGAAAAAGTCTCGGCATTTAACTTGTTGGAAATGCAAAGGCATGCCATGTTGATGTACACCAGTTGCGGATGGTTTTTTGAAGAGCTTTCTGGGATAGAAACAGTGCAAATTATTGAATATGCTTGTCGAGCCATTCAATTGGCGCAAAACTTTGGCATGGATTTGGAAAAGGAGTTTATCGACCGGTTGGCAAAAGCCAAAAGCAATGTTCCAGAGCTCCAAGATGGAAAATATATCTATGAAAATTTGGTTAAACCGTGTTTATTAGATTGGAAGCGGCTAGGGGCTCATTATTGTATCAGTTCTATTTTTGAAAACTATGAAAAAAATACTAAATTGTATTGCTATCAAGTAGACCTAATCCAATCTCAGAATGCCAAAAATGGGCAAGCAGGTTTATGTATTGGTACGGCCAACTTTAAATCTTTAGTAACTACTGAAAAAACCGCTATGAATTTTGCGGCGATTCATTTTGGTGATCAAAACATTAGTTGCGGGGTTAAATTAAATGACACTAGTTTTGACTTTGGGAAAATTTCTGAAGCAGTATGCAAATATTTTAATAGTGGTGATTTAGTAGCAGCCAACAATCAAATATCTCAGAATTTTGATGGCAATGGCTATTCGATTAATTCCTTGTTCGTTGATCAAAGAAGAAAGATATTGAAGTTAATCTTAACCGGCACTATTAAAGACTTGGAAAGAATCTATTTACAATTATATTTACGTCACGCCACATTAATGGAATTTATTGAAAATTTAAATATCCCGCTTCCTTTGGCTTTCTTAACGGTTGCTGAGCATGTGATCCGGGCTGAACTCAGGAAAGCCTTTATTAGGCAGCGCTTCGATGTGAAAAAAATTAATCATCTGTTGGATCAAGCGCTTAAAGGAAAAATTAAAATTGATCAAGCCAATTTGAATTATGTTGTGCAAAAAAGTCTAGAAAAAATGATCAAACGGTTAATTAAAAACCCAACTGAAGTTAAATATCTTAGCCATCTCAATGCCGCGTTAAAAGTTTTGTACCGGTTTCCTTTCCAAGTAGATATCATCCATGTTCAAGACAGTTTTTATCGACTGCTCAAAGAATATTATCCAGTAGTCAAGCAGAAAGCTGACAGCGGTGATGCCGCTTCAAAAAATTGGGTAGAACAATTTGCCATTTTAGGGGATCAACTGAAAGTTGAGGTGACTTAAGTGTTGAAGAAACATATCCCTACAGCTACTTACCGAATTCAATTTAATGCGGATTTCCCATTAAAAAATGCCTTTAAGCTAATTGGATATTTAAATAACTTAGGCATATCAGATATTTATAGTTCGCCATTAACTAAAGCTGCTCCAGGCAGTAAACATGGGTATGATGTGATCGACCCGACCAAGCTTAACCCGGAAATTTGTGATTTTAAAATTTTGAAACAATTTGCTGATTTATTACACCAAAAAAAAATGGCTTTGCTCCTAGATTTTGTTCCTAACCATATGGCAGCTTCAAACCATAATAGATGGTGGCGGGATGTGGTAAAAAAAGCTAAAGCATCACCCTATGCTCACTATTTTGATATCAATTGGCGGATTAAAGATAAATTATCTTATCGACGTTTTTTTGATATTAATGAATTAGTTTGTCTTCGTATCGAGGACCAGAAGGTATTTAATCAAGTCCATACCCTGGTCAAGAAGCTAATTTCAGAAAATATCATTGATGGTTTGCGCATCGATCATATTGATGGTCTTTTGGACCCTGGCGCTTATTTATCATATTTAAAAAAAAGTATCCAAAAAATTATCAGGAAGGATTTGTATGTTATTGTTGAAAAAATCCTCGCTGCTGATGAAACCATCCCTCCGCAATGGGGTATTGAAGGCACAACCGGCTATGATTTTTTAGACGCGGTTAATGGTCTATTTATTGATAAAAACGGTTACGATTTTTTGGTTAAAGATTATAAAAAATTCACTGGTCTAAAGAACTGTTGGATTGATGTTAGATATCAGAGCAAAAAACAAGTAATTAACGAACTTTTCCAAGAAGAACTACAAAAGCTTGTAGAATCTTTTAAAAAGATAATAGCTCGATCAAGTAATCGGCAAGCAGATCATTTTAAAACACTGCTAACAGAAGTTTCAGCCATATTACCAGTTTATAGAACTTATGTACGTAATTTTGTGGTTCGTCAAAGTGATTGCCAATACCTTATTAAAACTTGTATACAAACCAAAAAGAAAATTGGAGCAGAATCTTCAGAAGCTTTGCTATTACTAAAAAAAATATTAACTATGAAGCATAATTTTCAATCGCGAAAGAATTTGAAATGGATCATGAATTGGCAGCAATTTACTGGGCCGGTGATGGCCAAAGGCTTTGAAGATACCGCCTGTTATCGCTATAATCCATTGATTTCTTTAAACGAAGTTGGTAGCGATCCACGCATGGAAAAAAATTATGGCGACCCAAAAATACTGCACAAATTTTTAAAATCCAGACAACGATGTAATCCGTATTCGCTAAACGCTACTTCGACACATGACACTAAGCGCAGTGAAGATGTTCGTATGCGGTTAAATGTTTTATCGGAGCTGGCGGAGGAATGGGTTTTACTTGTAAAAAATTGGTCGCAAATAGTTCAACCATTAAAAATACCGTTAGCAGGAATGCTGGTTCCTGATGCCAACCTTGAGATTTTACTTTATCAAAGCCTGTTAGGGGCTTGGCCGATTACTAAGGAAAGGGTCAGCAGTTTTGCAATCAAGGCAGTGCGCGAAGCAAAAATCTATTCTTCTTGGAACAATCCTAATACAAATTATGAAACTGCATTATTATTCTTTATTGATGCATTAATCCAAAATAGAGATTTCATCGATTCATTTTTACCTTTTCAAAAAAAGATAGCTTTTCATGGCGCATTAAATTCCTTAGGTGAGGTTTTAATTAAAATTACCGCTCCAGGGATTCCTGATTTTTATCAGGGAACTGAAAGTTGGAGTTTTACTTTAGTAGACCCTGATAACCGTTCACCGGTTGAATTTTCCAAAAATCGCCAGCTATTATCGAAGCTAGTGGCTATTGGGTTTGATAATCAGGAATTATTGGCTGCCCTTTGTAAAAACTGGCCAGATGGTAATATAAAATTATTTTTAACTCAAAAATCATTGCAATTCCGCCGTGATCATCTTCCGATTTTTCAACTAGGGCAGTATATTCCATTAGCAGCGATCGGTATCCAGCAGCAAAATGTTTTTAGTTTCTGCCGAGTTTATCAGAGTCGCTGGATACTCATAGCCATACCTCGCTTTACCACGCGCTTGTGCTCCAAAGCACAATTTCCATTGGGAAAAAAAGTGTGGCGAGACACTCAGTTAATTTTACCGAAAAATGCTCCTAGACATTGGCGGAGTATTTTTACTGATGCACAAGTTACAGCCAATGAAAATAATGATTTATTAATATTGGATGTGCATCCATTGCTGGCATCATTTCCAGTAGCGTTTTTTAAAAGTGAATAAGAGGGATTTTATGGATATTACCCAGGTAGATAAAAAATTTGGCCACCAAAGGATTATCATAGAAAATGTCGATCCTGAGATTGATTGCGGAAAATTTCCGATAAAACGTTGTATTAATGAATCAGTGGTTGTTAAGGCAAAAATTTTTGCCGATGGCCACGACGAGTTAGCTGCGGTTTTGAAATTTAGATCGGAAAAAAATCAACAATGGCAAACCATCCCTATGAATTTTTTGGGAAACGATCTATATCAAGCCGATTTTAAGGTAACTGAAATAGGATTTTATTACTATACCATAGATGCTTGGGTTGATTATTTTACATCTTGGCGCAGTGGGTTAATTCGCTGGCATCAAGCTAAGCAAGATATTGAGATGGTATTAAAAATTGGGGCAGAACTAATCGAAAAAGCGATCAGTAAGGCACAAGGCTCTGATTTACAGCGATTACATTTTTATCATCATCAATTAAATATTGCCAAAGATATTGAGCATGCCTTCAATTTAGCGACCAGTGAAGAATTAACTTTATTAATGGAGCAATATCCTGACCTTGAAAATTTTATGGAATATTCCAAGCAGCTAACAGTGTTTGTAGATAGAGCTAGAGCAGGATTTAGCAGTTGGTATGAACTTTTTCCTCGCTCATTAGGACAAGCTGGCCGGCATGGAACTTTACTGGATTTAAAAAAACATTTGCCATATATTGCTGGTATGGGTTTTGATGTGGTTTATTTACCGCCAATCCATCCAATCGGATTTACCTATCGCAAGGGCAAAAACAATAACCCTCAGGCTAGCCAATATGATCCAGGTAGCCCGTGGGGTATTGGGGCTATAGATGGCGGTCATACCAGTATTCATCCCCAGTTGGGCACGCTGGAGCAATTTAGAGAGCTGGTTCAAGCGGCTAAAGAACAGGGTCTAGAAATTGCCTTGGACCTCGCCATTCAATGTACCCCTGACCATCCTTATGTCCAAGAACATTCTCAATGGTTTAAAAAACGTCCGGATGGCAGTATTCAATATGCCGAAAATCCGCCTAAAAAATACCAGGATATTTATCCTATTTATTTTCAAACAGATGATTGGCAGGCATTATGGCAAGAATGGAAAAATAATGTATTATTTTGGATTCATCAAGGAGTGAAGATTTTTCGGGTTGATAATCCGCATACTAAATCTTTTATTTTTTGGCAATGGTTGATTTCCGAAATAAAGCGCGAATATCCTGAGATTATTTTCTTATCCGAAGCTTTTACCAGACCCAGTGTGATGTACTACTTGGCCAAAATTGGCTTTTCTCAATCTTATACGTATTTTACTTGGCGAACTAGCAAATACGAATTAACTGAATATGTAACCGAGTTAACCAAATCTGCTGTGCGAGAATATTTTCGCCCCAATTTCTGGCCCAATACCCCTGATATTCTGCATGAATTTTTGCAGGTTGGCGGCCGGCCGGCTTTTGTTAGCCGTTTAATCTTAGCAGCGACTATCACGGCTAATTATGGAATCTATGGTCCAGTTTATGAGCTTTGTGTTAATCAAAATCGTGAACCAGGTAGCGAGGAGTATTTAGATTCAGAAAAATATCAAATGAGACAATGGAACCTGCAACAGGAAAATAGTTTATATGAGCTAATTCGTAAAGTGAATCAAGTGCGCCGAGCTAATCCATGTCTACAAAGCAATGGTAATTTTCAGTTTCACCATACCGATAATGAGCAGCTCATTGCTTATAGCAAGGCAACTGATGATCAGAGTAATATTATTTTAGTAGTGGTTAATTTAGACCCGCATTATACCCAATCTGGATGGGTAGATTTATCTTTATCTGCGTTAGGTTTGGGAGAACACCAATCTTTTTGTGTGGTTGACCTATTGGAGGATGTTCAATATCTTTGGCAAGGCCGTAGAAATTATATCGAGTTGAATCCTCATAAAATGCCGGCACATATTTTTAATATCCGCCGAGTGACTCACACTGAGCAGAATTTTCAAGAATATCAATAGTCTTATGCTTGAGTTGCATCCTGTAGGTGTTAAAAGTTCCGCTGCTCCTAAACCTATCTCCAGGTATAAGCAACTCCTGCCTAAAAGACTTGTTTTTTTCGAGCCATTTTAGTCATTACTTTAAATGCTGCAACATCGATCACCTTAGAATTCGGTACTCTCATCTTCCAAGAGCTATCATGCCCGCCACACACTAAATGGAGAATTTTATAATAATTTTTTTACACAGTTGATTTCTTTTTAACTTATCCAAATTCTTATGTAATAAATAAGGAGGTCAAAAATGTAAATTAAAATGAATAAAATACTTATATATGATGAGTAAAAAAAAATGCTGCTAATTACGCGTTCAAATTTAGTAGCATGTCCCCACAAATCATATCCCTTAAAGAGACGACCTAAACCCGAGTTTTTTCTGATTAACCATTTTGGTGCGGCCACTCCTGCAGCGTACCAGGAGCTTTTAATGAACTTTCCATATCCCAGTAGGTCAGCGCCAAATTTTGGATCAAACCGCTTAGGCAAAAAGAACATAACCAATTGAAATGTACAAAAAGCAATAAATGTGAACAAGAAAATAAAACAAATGATTCCCATTCCAATATCAGCCGTTAGAGAAAAAGGATCAGGTTTATAAGCTGGAAAAAACATGATGTTTTACTTCCCAATCGTATGCTTCTCCCACAAGCCACTTAGCACCATAACTTAAAGCGACAGCGCTAGCACAACCGATTAAAATGGTCCAACCTATCCCAGGAACAAATCCAAGTATTATAGTAGCAGCTTCAACCGCAGCCGAACCGGCTATATAATTTGCTGCTATTCCCCCTGTCTCTTCAAGCCCTTTTTTAATCCAGTTCCCGTGCTGTTTGTAGGTGTTAAAAGTGTCCGCTGCTCCCAAACCTATATCCAGTAATAAGCA
>JAFEDN010000330.1 GCA_018241585.1 Pseudomonadota bacterium
GAGGTTAGTGATATGTTTGAATTAGGCGACAATGTTCCGCACAATGCATTAATTAAGGTAGTCGGCATTGGGGGAGGTGGCGGCAACGCTATCGAACACATGATGGCGGAAAGTATTGAGGGTGTGGAATTTATCTGCGCTAATACCGATGCTCAAGCATTGCAAAGGTCTAGCGCGCGCACCGTTATTCAGCTAGGGGAAGAAATTACCAAAGGGTTAGGAGCAGGGGCCAATCCTGATATCGGCCGTCTTGCAGCGGAAGAAAACCGTGACCGCATTCGTGAAGCCTTGGAAGGGACCGATATGGTCTTCTTGACCGCAGGTATGGGCGGTGGTACCGGTACAGGTGGAGCGCCAATTGTCGCTTCCATTGCTAAAGAGTTAGGCATTCTGACCGTGGCGGTAGTCACTAAACCTTTCGCATTTGAAGGTCGAAAACGCATGCGGATTGCCGAAGAAGGCATTAAATCCTTATCGAAATATGTCGATTCACTCATCACTATTCCAAATAATAAATTGCTGAGTGTTTTAGGGAAAAATATTTCTTTATTGAATGCTTTTAAATCCGCCAATAATGTATTAAGAGGCGCCGTTCAAGGTATTGCTGATTTAATTACTCGGCCAGGCTTGATCAACGTAGATTTCGCCGACGTCAGAACCGTAATGTCTGAAATGGGCATGGCGATGATGGGTACGGGTATTGGCACGGGCGAAAATCGAGCCCGTGAAGCCGCCGAATCCGCTATTTCTAGCCCATTACTGGAAGATGTCGATTTCACCGGAGCCAGAGGTGTTTTAGTAAACATTACTGCTGGAATGGATATGTCGATCGGCGAATTTGAAGCCGTTGGTGACGCTATCAAGGGCTTTACTTCAGAGAACGCCACAGTGGTGGTTGGAACCGTGATCGATCCTGATATGGCTGAAGAAATGAGAGTGACCATTGTAGTGACTGGGCTTGGCCGAGATTTTGACCGAGAAGAACCTAAACCGGCTGCTCTAGCAAAAACCCGTAGTGACGGCACCCTGGATTATCACCAATTAGATCGTCCCACCTATCTGCGTCAGCAAGATTCAGTAAAGAAAACACCTGAAGGGGAAGATTTGAAAGATAAGGAAGGAGAATATCTGGATATTCCTGCTTTTTTACGTAGACAAGAAGACTAAATCTGACTAAAAATTACACAAAAACTGCGATTTGTTTACTATAATAAGTTATGTTAGACTCCGCGTTTTATAAGTAATGGACTTAATGTATGGTCAAGCAACGTACTCTTACTAATCCAGTTAAAACTGCCGGTGTTGGAGTTCACACCGGGCAGATGGTTCATTTAACCATTCGGCCTGCTCCTGCCAATACCGGAATCGTGTTTCGAAGAGTTGATTTGAATCCGGTAATAGAGGTCCCAGCACTTCCTGCCAGTGTGGGTGACACCAGCATGTGTACTTGCTTAATTAAAGAAGGAGTGAGAGTAGCTACCGTTGAACACCTGATGTCCGCTTTTGCCGGGTTGGGTGTGGATAATGCTTATGTCGATTTGTCGGCTCCGGAATTACCGATTATGGATGGCAGCGCTGGCCCATTTGTTTTTCTAATTTTATCTGCGGGATTAAGCGAGCAAAATGCTCCTAAAAAATTTATTCGAGTGAAGCGGCGGGTTACAGTTAAGGATGGTGATAAAAAAGCGCAGTTGACTCCATACGAAGGCTTTAAAGTTAGTTTTGGTATTAATTTCCAACATCCTGCTTTTAATGAAACCAACCAATATGCCTGTTTTGACTTTTCTTCTACTTCTTATGCAAAAGAGGTCGCCAGAGCCAGAACTTTCGGTTTCTTA
>JAFEDN010000331.1 GCA_018241585.1 Pseudomonadota bacterium
AGAAATTATGATTCAAATAGAAAAAAAAGTGGAACCGGAATTATTATTTATCAGCTCCGATTCACTAGAATTAACCGAATTAGGTTATCGATTTTTAAAT
This sequence comes from Pseudomonadota bacterium, assembly GCA_018241585.1. GTDB lineage: Bacteria > Pseudomonadota > Gammaproteobacteria > Coxiellales > Coxiellaceae > JAFEDN01. The sequence goes on from JAFEDN010000331.1 coordinate 101, forward strand.
GAGCTGTTAGGCCGATTTATTTAAATATTATCGTTACCAAAACACATAAAAAAGACTACATTTACAGGGTTTTACAAAATTAACTAGCTATTATTTAGGAGCAAATTGAGTTCTCCTCCATTTCTAATCCGTTTCTAACCTCTGCCCAGATTTCGGTACTACCTACTGTATTCACGATGAAACTCTTCTGGATCAATTTTTAATTCTATGTGATTATCTAGTAAAGAGTCTTCAATCGACTGTTGCCATTCTCGTTGGACATTTTCATTAGCTGTCTGGTCAAGCTCATCATCCTTGGCCGCAGGATCCAGGGTATTTCCACCTTTAATTATTTCCATATCTCCTAGTATTCTAAGGGCATCTATTTTTTTTTGATTGTATTGTTGCTCTAAAAAAATAAACGTTGCTTTAAAAGCCTTGCCTAAATTTAATTCTTTATTTTTCTTTATATACTTAAGGATATACTGGAACATCGTTAATTCCTCCATTTCTTATTTGCCCATCAGTAACTTCTACCCAAATCTCTTTCCCATCTGGTTGTATTTAACCGAATTAAGTTCTCGGTTTTTAAATGTACTCTAATGAACCTGAAGCACGATACAGGACGAATCGAGCCAACTTTTGGAGTCTTAAAAATTTGTACCTAATCCCCAACGTACCTTTCAAGAGGACTACCATCAAAACGGATAATTAAACAGAACGTGGGTGCGTTCGCAAATAAATAGACTTTAATAAGCCGTATAAACTAATAATCAGCCAGGCGATTTCAATAATTCCGGATGCTAAATTCCAATAAAAATAGAGTGAAATTAAAATTAAAAACGAACCGGCCGTGTTCAGTAGCGAATAACTAACCCACGTGGCTTTCATTCTGCCCATTTGTAAAAGCATATAAGCTAGCAGCACAAAAAAAACGCCTAAAACCCCAATGAGATTCGCCATAGACATCAACCAACTCATTGTCTACTCCATCTTCAGTTTTATTTCATAACCAGAAAATTTTCGTACATTAATAACTCCTGCTTCAAACAGCAGATATTGACCTTTGATACCTTGCAATTTTCCAGAAATGGTTTCAGTGGTATCAAAAGACCAAGTAATTATTTTAGGAGGATATTGATTAACCGGAAATTCTAATGCTACTACCGGCTCATTTGGTAAAAATAAAATTTCATTTTCAGAAAAACTATCCAGCACTGGTTGCAGGGTGTTTTTTGCTAAAGCCCATAATCGATCTCTCTCGGCGATTAAATCAATCGGCGGAGCGCTTTGCTTAATCATTTTTCGCCAATCGGTCTTATCATTAATAAATTGTTTTAAACAAACTTCAATGGCTCCAGATTGGTAACGGTTAGCAACTTTGAAAATAGGTAAAGCTTGACTGGCGCCCTGATCAATCCAACGAGTATCGGTGTTATTTTGACGAGTAATGCCAACTTTAAGCCCAGATGAATTTGCCAAATAGACAATATGAGGCTGGCTACATTGTGCATGGGCCCAATCATTTTCCGGACATGGGCCATGAACCACGTTACATTTTTCAGGGTGAATAATACAATAATTGCATTCAGCTAAACGTTGCATACAAGGATAACAGTGACCTTGTTGAAAACTTCGTGAGGTTTTACGGCCACATTGGATACAATAAATTTTACCGGTAAAGGTTATTTCAAGCGACTTTCCAATATAATCGTTCAGCTCAACCGTCGCTTCATTCAGAATTAATGAATAGACCAC
>JAFEDN010000332.1 GCA_018241585.1 Pseudomonadota bacterium
CTTGGTGACGCGGTGTTGCGAGCTAAACATGTAATCGGCCAAGAACCTTTTGCGGTTTTGCTGGCTGATGATATTATTGACTCTCCGCCCCAAGGTTGTTTGCAAAAAATGACTGAAATTTTTGCCAAAACCCAATCGAGTGTGATTGCTGTAGAACAGGTTCCTCCTGAAAATACCGATCAGTATGGCATTGTCAAAATCAATAATAAAAATCAGATTCTCGATATAATTGAAAAACCTAAACCCGAAGTAGCACCCTCCTGTTTAGGCGTAGTAGGCCGTTATATCCTGACGCCCAGAATTTTTACTTTGTTGGAGCAAATTCCTGCTGGGGTAGGGGGTGAAGTGCAATTAACTGATGCTATCGCTGAGTTGCTCAAAGAAGAAACCATTACCGCTTACATTATTGCAGGCAAGCGCTATGATTGTGGCAGTAAGTTGGGGTTTTTAGAGGCTACGATTAGTTATGCGTTACAAAGACCCGATTTGGGTCCTGAACTGCGTGAAAAATTGTATGAATTATTGAAAAAAGACCAAAATACTCATTCCCGAAAAATGTCGTTACGAGACGGAGAATACCCAGCAATACCTGCTGAGTCCTAATAAGGAGATTGTGCGATGAAGCTTTACTACATTAAAGGCGCCTGTTCTTTGGCCGTTCGTATCCTGATCAATCAACTCCAGCTAAATTGCCAATACATATCGGTGGATTTGTCCAGTAAAAAAACTCAATCAGGTGATGATTTTAATAAAATAAACCCAAAAGGCTATGTCCCAGCGTTATTACTAGACAATGATCAGTTATTGACTGAAAATATAGCTATACAACAATACCTTGCAGACACGTATCCTGAAGGTAATCTTTTGCCTCCAATAGGAGACTTTAACCGCTATCTAGTATTAGAAAAATTGGCTTTTGTCAGCACTGAATTACATAAAGGATTTAGCCCAATTTTTAATCCCAGCATCGATGCAAAAATAAAAAATGAAATTTTTGTTTCACAACTTCAAAAAAAATTCTCTTATTTAAATCAAGGGCTCAGTCAAAAAAAATTTTTAATGGGAGATCATTTCACTTTGCCGGACGCCTACTTTTATGTGATGTTGTTTTGGGGCAAAAAATTTTCTTTAGATTTTTCAAATCATCAGAATTTACAAGCTTACTTCCAAAGATTAAGCCAGCATCCCGCCATTAAGAAATCGCTGGAAGAAGAAGGCTTGAAAGTTTAATTACCATTCCCCCAACGCTATATACTTTCATTTAAAACTAAGCTACAATCTCGCCCTTTATAAAGACAGGTTGGCCGTAACACTTTTCTGTCAATGACAGCGGATCAGTGTGTAGGCGGTTGATTGCTAACTTTTAACATTCGAGGAAAAAATTATGTCATTGACTGCAGTTGAAAAAGAAAAAATTGTTAAAGAGTATCAAGCTACTCCTGGAGATACTGGCTCCCCAGAAGTTCAAGTAGCTTTGTTAACAGCCCGTATTAAAGGGTTAACTGAACATTTTAATATCCATAAGCATGATCACTCATCCAGAAGAGGATTATTACGTTTGGTCGGTTTGCGACGAACCTTACTCGATTATGTCAGACGCAAGGATATCGTTCGGTATCGTAAATTAATCCAGCGTTTAGGTCTGCGCGGCTAACAGCGATAGTATGAGGAATTTTAATCAGTGAAAGTTGTAACAAAATCATTTCAATTTGGTAATCATCAAGTCAAAATAGAAACAGGCCGTATCGCAAGACAAGCGGATAGTGCGGTTTTAATTACGATGGATGAAACAGTCTTGCTGGTTACTGTAGTGGGTCAAAAAACATCTAGT
>JAFEDN010000333.1 GCA_018241585.1 Pseudomonadota bacterium
AATTGAATTAAAGTAAAAATTTTTAATATGTATAATTTCTGGCCCGATTGCCGTGGTAGTTGCGCAGCATCATCTTGAAGTAATATCCGAATTTAAGCTGTTTTCAGGTCAGCCTGTAGAAGATATACGAACTTTAACGGGAAAAATGGAATGTTTAATTAATCTTCCTGTGGCTGAAGTTATTAAAAGAAATCTTCCGCAAATTTGTGCCGCTATAGAAAAAAGGTATGCCGATTGTAGAATGAGCATCGAAGCAACTGTAAAAGCTAAGCAAAGTGCCATACCAGGCTATATTCGTTATAAATGAAGTAATTAAAAAATCAACTGGCCTGGTTGTAAATAACATTTATGACCCAGACGAGGACAACCTGACTATTTAATTGTTTATTTTATCAATAAGAAAGTTACTGGGTCTTGCATCTGTGTATCTAATCTAAGCTCAGGGTATGGTCACTTCATCATCTTGATCAAAGAATAATATTTTTCTTTATAGGGGATCAATATTCGCATATCCCATGGTTTTCAATTCTTTAATAACATTGGAGAATTTATTGACCTGATGTTTGCCACATTGCATACTTAACAATCTGTTTTTGTAATAAGAGTTGTGATTACCATGACTGGAAAACGTTTAATTACACCACTAACGCCAGAGCTTTATTGCTCTAGTATTAAAGCCAGTCTCCTTTTTTACACTAACATACTTGGCTTTGGTATTCAGTATCAACGTAAGGAAGATAGATTCGCCATGCTCGAACGCCAAGGCTCACGAATCATGTTGAATGAAATACCCAGGGATTCTACGAGAGTAACTGACAGAACTTGGATATTAGCTCCACTAGAAGTTCCTTTTGGCAGAGGCATAAATCTGCAAATAGAAACAAGCAAGGTTGATGAGTTGTACGATCGCGTTCAAAAAGCTAGAGCCAATGTCTTCTTACCTATCGAAGAGAAATGGTATCGTGCTAGCGATGTCGAGATTGGTAACCGTCAGTTCATCGTTCTGGACCCTGACGGCTATATGCTTCGCTTCTTCCAAGATTTAGGTGAAAGGGCAACTAAATTTAAATATTAATGCTACTTCTTAAAAATATAAAAGCTCGCGCCGGGTACAATTTCTTTGCCAAGAATAGACTGTTAATGAGGAGTCGCATAGAGTCTCCTTATAGTTTAGCGACTACGGAAGATTTCAAGCAATCAGCAGTTGTTGGTTCCAGACCAGGCAATATTTTTTACTCTCATCGGAGGTGACGCCTAAACTAATATTCCTTTAAATGGGCTTGAGTCAAAAACTTTTAAATCAGATAATTCTTCAGCTAGCTCTCTTATTACCCATTTAATAACAGGGTGTTTAACATAAAAATGATTTTCCAGCCGATCTTTAAGTTTAATCAATATTTCGCTGATTCTTTTTTTGTTTAGAAATTCCGGATTATACTCATAGTTTGAGATGATTTCATCATATTGATTGATGATAGAGCGAAGTTCACATTTTAATTGATGTTGAATCAGATTTAATTTTTGATCTGAAATGGTATAAGCTAACCATGGACTGATTCTAGCTTTAAATTCACCCCATAATATTATACATTGATGATATTCTTGAGGTACTGTTTTATTGGTCGCTGATATTTTCATTACCGAGTTAATGAATCTAGTTTTAGCCCCGAGATTATGTTTTTTAATGTCATCGTCTAAGAGAGCTTTACCGGCTTCGCGTGCTTTATGAATTTCAATAGTAACATTGTGGCCAAAAGGCGGATTAAATAACATTAACCCAGTTGAATGATAAAATTTTATATAAGTCTTGTTATATCCTG
>JAFEDN010000334.1 GCA_018241585.1 Pseudomonadota bacterium
CCCCTTGCCACTTTCATCTTACTTAAAATACCTGTAACTGATTGCATAATATTTATGGTGAACGATAAAAAATAAATTCTTCAACCGGTTTATCTTGAATAAAATGCTCTTGAATGATCCGTTCTAATACCTCAGGTGTGCACGAGTGATACCATATACCTTGGGGATAAACCACGGCAATCGGGCCTTGCACGCAGATACGTAAGCAATTGGCTTTAGTCCGGTAAACTCCGCCTTCATCGGTTAAACCCAATTGATTTAGCCGATCCTTTAAATATTCCCAGGAAGCTAACCCGTCCTTTAAATAACAGCACTTTGGTTTTCTTTGGTCGCAACAGAGAAAAATATGATATTTGATTTTTGGCAACCCCAAGAGTTGAGTGCGTTCTGCCAATTGATTCATTTGCTTGGTCATTTAAAATCCACCATTCGTTGCAAAGAGACCCGGGCAGCAGCGATCACTTGCGGGTCTAATTGGATTGCATTTTTTCCCTGGAGTAAAGCATCTTCCAATTTTTCCAGATGGTTCATGGCCATCCAAGGACAATAACCACAACTTTGACAAGTCGCCCCTACTCCACCGGTCGGCGCCAATATAAATTGCTTCCCAGGCGAAGCTTGCTGCATTTTATAAAAGATATTCTGTTCTGTCGCTACAATGAAAACAGAATGCGGCAATCTTTGACTGGCTTGTAAAAGCTGGGCAGTCGACCCGACCACATCGGCTTGTGCTACCACTGAAGCAGGAGCTTCGGGATGGACCAACACCGCAGCTTGAGGATAGCGTTTTTTTAACTGAGCCAGACCTTTGCCTTTAAATTCTTCATGAACCACACAGGCGCCTTGCCATAACACCATATCTGCTCCAGTTTTATTGGCGATATACTGACCTAAATATCGATCTGGCGCCCATAAGATTTTTTGGCCTTGCGAGTGTAGATGATCAACAATCTCAATCGCATTGCTGGAAGTAACCACCCAATCCGCTTTAGCTTTAACCGCTGCGGAAGTGTTGGCATAGACTACAATGGTACGATCAGGATGTTGTTGACAAAATAAATTAAATTCTTCAATAGGGCATCCTAAATCCAACGAACAGGTAGCTGCTAATTCCGGCATTAGCACTCTTTTTTCCGGGCTTAAAATTTTAGCAGTTTCACCCATAAAGCGAACACCGGCAATCATTAAAGTGCTGGCAGTATGTTGTTGACCGAATTTAGCCATTGCCAGAGAATCGCCTACAAAACCCCCGGTTTGCTCCGCCAATTGTTGAACCTCGGCCGGGGCATAATAGTGTGCGATAATAATCGCATCTTCAGTTTGGAGTAGAGACTTTAAATTCGTGGACAATTTATTCCTGCTGATCTGAAGTCGGATGATGATGGGTCTGCCATTTTTCATAGCCGCCAATTAAACTGTAAACGGCGCCAAATCCCTGGTCCTGCAAATGCTGAGCCACTGCCTGACTGCTGATTCCATGATAACAATAAATCAACACAGGTTGCGTTTTAGCAGTTTTTTGGCAGAAAATTTTCATATCTGCCACAGATAACTGAATGGCGCCTTCAATATGACCTTTTTCAAAACTTTCGTGATCTCGAACATCGATAATCACTAAATTACCACTACCTATCAGTTGTGCCGCTTCTTCGGGTAATAACTGTTTGATCATGAAAGACACCTCCAAAATAACAGCTTAATTTAGCATTACCTGATGGTGGATCGCAAGGAGACCCAGACCAGCAGCTCCCGCTGAAGCGGGGCCGCTTCCTGGTTTGGATACTGAGCTCCGGCAAAGCCGGAACTCAGTAATCAAGGGA
>JAFEDN010000335.1 GCA_018241585.1 Pseudomonadota bacterium
ATCTCGATATCAGTAAGCGATTATCGCCAAAGAAAAAGGCGCAAGAATTGGCGAAGCTTAAAGCGGCTGCCCAAAGCAAAGAAAAAACGCATTAGCATGGGTAACTAGCGTATTATATCAATTTTCGACAGATCATTTAGCGCCAATAGAACAAGTGCAGCCTAAACATGAAGCTTTCAATTAAAAGTAGAGAAAGGTCTATGAGCAATTACAAAAGGAAAAAATCTAAAAGGATGGTTAAATGCCATTTGTGTTCCCCTTATCGTTGGAGGGGTAATAATAAAGGTCGGTTTAAGCTGAAGGATGAAATGCAAGTCAAATTTATTGCTTTAGAACGGAATGCTTTCTGAAACGGCTGAGGATTAATGATGAATTACAAGAGAAAAAAACCTCGCGCCAACGGAGTTGGTCGCGGAAAATGTGGCGGTGGCAGCAGAACCGGCGAGGCTCCTAGTCATTGGAATATTATATTTCACACACGCCCGAAAAGACGGCGCGATAAGTCAAATTGCCATAAAATATTATCTGGCTGCGAGCCAGACGGCTTAATATGGGATTTAGGCAACCGAAAGCCCCATGTTTATTATTGGTGATCACCCTGTTTTACAGTGATTAAATAATTGCTGGTAATTAATCTGAATAATTTTAAGGGTATCTTTTCCTGTCTTCGCTTCCGCATAATCCAATCGTAAGTCACCATTTTTTAAAAATTGAGTTTTGGTTCCAAACATTGAGTTAGGGAATAGTTTTAAAGAGTAAGTGAATGGATTTTGACAGGTATCGAAAACAGGGGCAATGATGATTAAGTTTTTGTTATTAAGATAATAGGCGGCGACATTTTTTTTAGCATTCATCCCCAAGAGGTCAGCATATAGGATACTCACCTGATTGGTACGCCGGTTAAAAAGGCGGGTGCAAATAGTCTTTTTTTCTTTCGTGCCACACTCAAAATCAACCATTAAGATATCTTTATTTTCTGTTTCATCGGCGCTAAAGATACTTAAATTTGAGTAAGGAAAACTCGCTTTGTAAAGAAGGGTTTTGATGTGTTGGTTATTTTCGATGTAAACTTCCCCTAAACCCTGGTTATTCATGACCATTACCAATTTGTATTGCGATCCGCTGACATCTGGAAAGACCGCTTTACCGGCTTGAGCAGAAGTGAAAGCAAATAAAGTAGCTAAACATATCAAAATCCTCATCGTTCTCTGCCCGCCTTTCTTTCGATTTTTGATGGGATGTCATATAGCGTAATATCTTTTTCATTCAAGCCAGCTATCTTGACTTGGTATTGTTCTGGTTTGTCGATACCGATTAAAAAACTGGGAGTTTTGCCATGCATCCCGCGAGGACTATAGTAATAATTAGCGGTGGTTATTGTTTTATTTTTGTAATAAATATCTTCCAGCGTCAGTCTCATGTGGTCTAATAATTTTCTTTCATCTGGGTTCATCGCTAGATGAGAATTCATTTTTTGTTGATGCAAGGTTGCCCATGCCTTTAAAAACTGTTGATGATGTTTCATGAATGAGCTGTGCAAGTTAACGTGGTTCCAATTGATTTTATCGGGGTTCGCGTAGGCATCAAACCCCGTGTGGGCAATAATTTCGTCAGTTGTTTTATAACGATGCCAGATACCCGTATGAACGCGATTCATGATCACGGAACCGGCTGCTTTCCAAGCTAATTCCGGCGACCGGTGAACGCCTGCCATTTCACCGTAAATGGTAGCGACAAATAATCTAAATCCTTCTGGTGTTCGAGCTTGAATTTGTCGTCTGACGTGTGTTGCCAGACTAGGTTGGCAGCCCA
>JAFEDN010000336.1 GCA_018241585.1 Pseudomonadota bacterium
GCTAGATAATAAACGTTCATAAAATAAGGTGCTAATTTGACGATCTAAAACACGAGAACTCCAACCCTGCTCAATTGCTTCCTGAGCATACCATTCACGTACTTCGCTATTCTCCACTTTTAATAACAAGCGGTAATGCGTCCAAGTCAAATTGGTACGCACTGCGTTCCAATTTGGGTAAAAAAGGAAAAAAGCACGCATATTCCGCAGGTTACGGGCATCAAAACCTTTACCGAATTCCTCACTTAAACGCACAGATAAGCTTTCTAGCACTCCTTTACCATATTCAGCACGAGTTAAACCACCTTGCTCGTCTTCTACAATCAATCGTCCAATTTGCCAATAAGCCTGTAGCATACTGTTATTAATTGTTTTGCGCGTATAAGCACGTGCAGACAATAAAACATCCCGAATGTGTGCATATAATGTACTATTAAATGTCGCAGAAGGAAGACTTGATTTATGCATATAAATCTCTTTGTAATGGTCTAAATTAGAGCATAATTTTACCATTATAAACCGTAATTCTATACTAGTGATTTCAGTTTTTTCTGAAACTGCTGTAAAGGTTATATCGCAGCGAACCGGCTGCTTTTGAAATATTCTATAGATTATGAACTATCATAAAAAAGTACTTTTATGATAAAATTGAACAAAAAACTATATGTCCAGACAAAACATAAATGAAACAATCGCTATAGCACTACCAGTGCCAGGCCTGAAATATTGAAATTTTGTCATTTGTTTTTTGAAAAACTTTCAATATTTCAGGCCTCGCTATCCTACTCGATTAAATGGTTAAAGTTAATTATGTGAAATTTTATTTATTTTTCGTACATTATGTGTCTTTGTACGATTACTTTTAAAGGATGAATATAATGGCAAAAATTTCTCGTGGTTCCCTATGGAATAAATGGGATTTACATCTTCATACCCCTGCTTCTTTTCATTGCAAGGCGGAAAATGTTTTTTAGAAATGGATCATCAGGAGAAAAAAAAATCTGTTGAAGAAATTATTAGAAAATTGAATGCATCAGATGTTTCAGCTTTTTCAATAATGGATTATTTTACATTTGATGGTTTTTTAGAAATCCGTAAATATCTCAAAGAGCATCCTGAAACAATCCTTACTAAAACGTTATTTCCTGGTATTGAATTAAGGATTGATGCTCCGATTGATTATCGTTTAAATATCCATGCTATCTTTAATGAAAATGTAACTGATCAGGAGTTAGACGATTTTATAAACACCTTGATGATTTCTGGTTTAGATAGATCTCCATCTCAAGAATCTATCATTCAAGCTGCTGAATCTTTACCACCTGATAAAGTAGCTGAATATCATGATTATAAGAGAAACAAACGCTCTGCATTTTTATTAGGTTCTAAGACAATAACGATAACAAAAGAATCTTTTAAAAAAGCTGTCAATAATCTATCTAAGGAAAAATGTTTAGTTATGCTCCCCTTTGATTGTAGTGATGGAATCTCTAGGATGGATTGGAAAAAACATCCCCATGCAGCATGTGAATTTTTTCAAATGACAGATATTTTTGAGTCTCGAAATAAAGATAACATAGATTTAATATTAAATATACGTAATCAAAAAAATGAATTGTTTATCGATAATTTTCTTGAAACTATGGGTGGAAAAGCAAAGCCGGTAATTAGTGGATCTGATGCGCATAAATTAGAGGATTATGGTGTTTTTCCTGGTGAAAAGGTTACTTGGATTAAAGCCGAGACAACCTTTAGAGGGTTAAGAAAAACTTTAATTGAACCACAAGCTCGAACTTTTATTGGTGATA
>JAFEDN010000337.1 GCA_018241585.1 Pseudomonadota bacterium
GTTTTTCAATATTTCATGAGCTTATAGGTAATTTTTGCTTCAGCGGGAACTGCTGGTCGTTGCTCAATTTCTCCGATGAGTATGATTCATTAAGCCTTGCTGTTGAACATAATTAGTGATAAGTTCTCGCAATGATGAATTTACATTTTTGCTAGTTCTACTGAACAATCAGGAGCTGCATACTAAGTTATTGATCTTCAAAATCAATGAGAGAAAGCGCGATATGAAAAAATTAGCTGTTGGTGTTTGGATGCTTGGTTCTATTACCAAAGGTTTTGGGACCGATATCGAAAATTACCAAGCTCCAGGAAACCTAATATCAGAAAATGACCTTGAATGTGTGGGTTCTGAAAAATTAAGTAATAAATATACACCGGCAGATCTATATAAAGCATCTGCAAAATGCATTGATCAAAACGATTATGAAAAAGCTGCTTTTCTGTTTGCGTTAGCAGGTGTATACGGCCGTTTTGACACATACCGAGTTGCAGATCAGACAGCCCATCAAGCAGTGACAGTGTTACGTATGGAGACATTCGGCTCTCTCGACGAGGATAAAAGTGTAGCTTTCAAGAAAGCGTTGCTGAATTCATTTCACAATCCTAAAAAGCAGACAATGCTTTGCAAGCAAATAGTTTTGATTGGATCACCAAATTATTATCCAACTTATATGATTCAACATGGAATGGGCGCATTTGAACAGAAAACTAATAGCGACATCGTAGCGAATTTTGATGCGCAAGCCGCTTGGAAAAAATCACTGGATACTTATCTTCATTGTCCAAAATAAAGTAAAAGAGGTCAGGCCCTGTCCTTATATTGTTAGCAACAAAATTATTTACCGGAAGCGAGATAACGAGGCCGAACGAATATTATCCGAATTGGTTTAGCTTTTTGTGGCAAATATTTCCAAATTCGGATAGAAAAGGGAACATCAGAATCATCTGAATATCATTAATTCATTTAATTGTAAGGAGATAGGTAATGAAACAAGGACAATTTCCGGCAATACTGCCGCTGGCAAGTTTAAATGGCAAGAACGGCTTTAAATTGGACGGTGAGGCTGCGATTGACTTCAGTGGCTGGCCGGTCAGTGCGGCAGGAGATATCAATGGCGACGGGGTTTCCGACCTACTGATTGGAGCTCATGGTCATGCGAGTGGCACGGGTCGCAGCTATGTGGTATTTGGTGGACCAGAAGTGGGTATTTCTGGTCTGATAGCACTATCGGGGCTGAATGGCAGCACCGGCTTTAAGTTAGATGGTGAATCGGGTGGTAACAGCGGCTTGTCAGTTAGCACAGCCGGAGATATCAATGCCGATGGAGTGTCCGACATACTGATTGGAGCGCCTTGGTATGCAAGTCAGAAGGGCCGAAGCTATGTGGTATTTGGCGGATCAGGCGTGGGTGGCTCTGGTCTAGTTACTTTGTCGGCACTCAATGGTAGTAATGGTTTCAAGCTGGATGGCGAGGCAACAAATGACCACAGTGGTTATTCAGTCAGCACCGCGGGAGATATTAATGGCGATGGAGTGTCCGACTTGCTAATTGGAGCGCCAGGGTATGCAAGTCAGAAGGGTCGCAGTTATGTAGTGTTTGGCGGGCAAGGAGTTGGAAGTGCTGGTCTAATTGCGTTGTCAGGACTTACAGGTAGTAATGGTTTTAAGCTGGACGGTGAGTTGGCAAATGACTACAGTGGTTTTCCGGTCAGCGCCGCGGGCGATGTTAATGGTGATGGTATTTCCGATCTGCTGGTTGGAGCGCCTTATCGTGCGAATTATACCGGTCGCAGCTATGTGGTGTTTG
>JAFEDN010000338.1 GCA_018241585.1 Pseudomonadota bacterium
TAAATCTGCATAACCATTGATTTGTGCAGTCATTGCGCCACAAAAAGCCACCAAAGCATTACTGATCGCAAAACCAGCAAAGCGGTAATATTCTATTCTATGACCTAGTCGCGTTAGCAAAGACTGGTGTTCACCGAAAGCTCGTAATACCAACCCATAACGAGTGATTAACATCAAAGCGACTAACACAGTAACCGCAATGACAAAAATAGCGATAAACAACCAATTACCATTGCTGTTATCAAAACTGAGCAAACTTCCTAAATTAACACTATTGAATAGACTGATATTGGGCCGGCCCATCACATCAAAATTGATGCTATATAGCATAAATAAAGCTAAAATACCCGCCAAAAGGGCGTTGATTCGATCTCGAAACTGAATCGCACTGACACCGATGCCGGCCATAGCTCCCCCCAGACCGGCCATCAGAAATGCAATGCCTGGGTTCCAGCCCGCAGACAGTAAGCGCGCAAATATCGCGGCGCCCAACACAAAACTGCCATCCACAGTTAAATCAGTCGCTTTTAAAATAACGTAACTGAGATACATGCCTAAAGCTAACGGGAAAAACAATAAACTTTGGCTGAGAGCAGTTATTAAAATATCCATATTTTGAATTATTCAGCAGCCGGATTTATTTTAATATCAAAGTGCTGTTGTTGCGCGTAGTTTTTAATAGCTGCAATATTTAAATTTTGCGATGCAGCAGCTTGAGTATTGATAAAGATCATTAGTTGACTGATCTCTTGTATTGGTAAATCTCTCAAGGATTGGCCATTTAATATTTTGGCCGCTAATTTACCGCCTTCAACTCCAATTTGTTTTTCTTCAACTCCCAATGCGGTAACCGCTCCTGCAGCAACGGTACCTTCATCGGAAGTAATTAATGGTATACGTTGACTGTTGGCGATCATGACTAAAGTATTTACGCCACTGGCGACTAAATTATCTTTTAAAATGAAAATAGCTTGAGAATTTTTGTCGATCCGCCGGCTAGCGCCATACAGCTCACTCAAAGCCGAGATCATTAAAGGTTGAACTTGAATTCCGGCTTGTTTAGCAATGGCGATTGCATTATTCGCTTCAGGAATTACCTTATCGTCAGCGCTATAAATTAAAGTAAATTTTTTTAAATTAGGGACAATCGCTTGCATAAAAGCCACTTGCTTGCTGCTATCAATTTCGTCGCGAACTGCAGTTACTCGATTGTCCATCCCTGATTTTTGACGAACCGAGTCCGGAACCATTGCTGCCAATCCTAAAACCGGTTGGTTTTTGACCATAGCAATCGCCATTAAAGTAGGTGCAGTTGCCACCGGCACAATCAAATCTACTTTTTGATTGATAAATTTTTGAATGATCGAGCGCTGGATATTTAAATCATGTTCAGCGTTATCAACTTCAAATTTCACTTTGCCTGGATATTGTTGACTAACAGTTTGCTCAAAACCAGCGACAATGGCGCGTAATGCGACATGATCTAAAGGCAGTACGATGCCGACGGTCTTTGTGTCTGAATGGGTTTTTTCTGCTAAAGCAGTTGAAAAACCTAAGAAGCAACACAACAGCAAGATAAAAGAAAGTAATATTTTTTTCATAAATACCTACTATAGAATATCATTTTGTAATGATACATGAGTACAATAACCTTGTCAAGAGCGTGAAGGGTACTAACTTCTAGACATAATTTAATGCCGCCTTAGAATCTTCTCTGTTTACTTGAATCTCCTTCGGACCGCATTTGTCAGCGCAAGAAAAAATTCCAGTACTAGTCAAATCAGTGATGTTCATTGCCACTACT
>JAFEDN010000339.1 GCA_018241585.1 Pseudomonadota bacterium
CTTACTAAAAACTGATCAAGCATGTTACGCATAAGGAATATTTCAGGGACGACTATTTAAACTCATGAAAACCTTTCTCCATCTTAGGAAAGTTGAGCAAACCAATTATTATCGCGCCATGATATCGATTTATAGTTGTCTGATAGGGGTTGTTTTACTAGTATTAATTACAATGACCATTGATGATCAAGAAATCAGTCTCTATAAAGCTTGCAAATTGTTTATTAGACATATGGGACTGTTTTTTGACTCTCCGGATCATACTAAAGCGGGGAGGGTTTCTTGGCTAAGAGGACAAATATGCCGCTTTGCTAGCAAAGAAACTCGCCAAAACCACGCTTCAACAAGGCAATCTTTAGGATGGGGAATCATTACTCATGCTTAACCTGACGCCTATGGGCGAAATCCGGAATCTACGAACTGAACACACTGACAGCCAATTTGCTTAAATATTTTCTCAGACCAACTTGTTCAGGTCCCTGTTTAGTTCAAGGCTCAGCTCTTGGGCTTCTGGTTATAAATAATTTATTAGCGAACAAATCGAATCATATGAGCGCTCAAACCAACAATGGCTTAGCTGTTGTTATGCAGAATTCGCATTAGAAAGTTGGTCTAGATTATTTCTTCGATAGCGAGTTTGTGGATATTTGGTTTTGAGCAACTTCTGTTGATTGGCAAATACATTTCAAGGAGACAAGTTCATCGCGGATGCTTCAACTCTGGAACCCTGTGATTGGAGTAAATTTAACCGGAACGATAATGTTTCTTTCATTTTGATAAAATTATCAGATTCAACAGTGAGAGATTCTACAACTTTAGCCTGCCTCTCTATATTAATCTCGATTTTGATCAGTTTAAAAAACCGTTCTGCGTTTCTAGTCCACAGACACCGAGGGAGCTCTTCCTTAAAATCAAGAAGTTGTTGCATTTTTTCTTGCTGTTTTATATGAGTGGACTGTAACTTTTGTAATTCGCATTGAAATTTCTTTTCTTTGTAAAGATGGTCTTGGAAACTTTTATTATTTTTATAATATTCGATTTTTTCAATAATACTAGCAAGATTCCTTAATAAATTCGTTAGAGTTTCATTGGAGTTAAGATGCCCTAACTGTAACAGTTCGATACGATCAATATGTGATTTGAAAGCTTGAAGATTAAAAATCAGGAGTTTCTTAGCTTGAGCAAAATTTTCCTTCCAAACAGTATAGATATTATAGAATTGATAAAATTTCAAAATATTTTTTTCTTCAAGTATTTTGATCATTGCTAAATTCAATGCCTTTTCTTCAGTCGAAATCTTCAGCTCCTCTTTAGGAAGAGAATAAATTTTATTTTTTACCGCTTTTTTCAGGCTAGCTCTAGCTCCTTTTGATAAAAATTTGCGAATTTCCTCATTCTTCAACCAAGTTCGCTTATTCATTTTCAGAGTATGCTGTTGTTCTAAAATTTCGTCTTGCATTAATAGGGCTCTAGCGCAAAGATGAGAGTTTTCTTGACCAAAAATAGGTGATTCTAACATTTCAAAAAGTTTTTCAGTCCGATCCAGTGCATTCTTTATTTTTAAAATACATAACGCTGCCAGATTGACGCCGTGCCCCAACCCGAGCAGAACTGCCTGTTTGTAAATGTTTTTAGCTTCTAAAATTGGGGAATTTTGAATTTTCTCCAAATTTTTCGTTAATTTTAGTGATGCTTCCTTTTCATATAATTTTATTTCTTTCGCGTTTAAATCCTGCAATTTTTTTAAAAGAATTTCTATATTTTTTGTTTCGATCTCCA
>JAFEDN010000033.1 GCA_018241585.1 Pseudomonadota bacterium
CTATTGATCCGCAATATCCTGCGGAGCGTGCCGAGTATATTTTGATGGACAGTAAAGCATCATTATTAATAACTCACAAAATTCATCAAGACTTGATTAACGCTTTTTCTGAAAAGCAGATTATTTTTATAGATGACGATCAAGTAAAAAATGAAATCGATTTACAATCAAACTCGGCCCCCGCAGTAAAGATATACCCTCAAGACCGAGCTTATATCTTGTATACTTCAGGCTCTACCGGAAAACCTAAGGGAGTTGCAGTCACTCATGAAAATGTGATTTGTTTGTTTGAATCCCTGAAAAAGCAATTTTCAATTTCAGAACAAGATATCTGGAGCATGTTTCATACCTATTGCTTTGATATATCGGTGTGGGAATTGTGGGGAGCATTTGTTTTTGGAGGAGCGCTGGTGGTTTTTTCTTATGAAATCAGCCGGAACCCTAAACTATTTTATGAGTTACTCAAGACTGAACAAGTAACCGTTTTGACACAAACTTCTTCAGCATTTCAAATGTTAATCCATGAAGATATGAGTCGACCAGTCAAGTTGAATAGTTTACGTTATGTCGCTTTTGTAGGGGAGTCACTCAAAGTATCAATTCTACGACCTTGGGTAGAAAAATATGGGTTTGAAGCTCCAAAATTAGCTAATATGTATGGAATTACTGAAACCACAGTTTACACCAACTATAAATTTATATCGAAAAAAGATATCGAAGATGGACGTGATAATATCGGTTGGCCTCTCGAGGAATTCAGTATGTGTGTGTTAGATGATAATTTGCAATGGTGTCCGGTGGGTATTGTCGGAGAAATCTATATCGGCGGACGCGGATTATCGCGTGGCTATTTATATAAAGAAGCATTAACTCAACAAAAATTCATTGCTGATCCTCATGCCGATTTTTTGGGTTTAAATAATAATTCCAAGCTTTATCGAACAGGAGATTTAGGGCGATGGTTAGACGACGGTTCAATCGAATATTTAGGAAGAAAAGATTTTCAGATTAAATTGCGAGGATTTAGAATTGAATTAGGTGAAATCGAGGCGGCCTTGGGTAGCTATCCCTTGATATCCCAAGCCATTATATTGTTAAAAGGAGAAAGCGAGTATGCGTTCTTAGCCGCTTACTACACAACCAAAGGCAATATTAAAATTAATTTATCATTATTACGTACTCATATTAAGTCTTTTTTACCAGAATACATGATCCCTACCACTTATTTGCAACTTGCTGCTTTCCCAATGACAGTGAATGGCAAGGTTGATCGGCAAGCATTGCTGGCAATGGATGAAAAGCTCGATATAGACAATCAGCTTGTAAGCCCGCATACCGAATTAGAGAATACTATAATTAATATTTGGTCACATCTTTTAAAAATCGATATTCTAAAAATTGCTTTAAATTCAAGTTTTTTTGAATTAGGTGGGAATTCTTTATTAGTTATCATAATGTTAGCCGAAGTGTCCAAAATTACCGGAAAAGAAATATTGATTAGTCAATTTATGGGAGTTCCGACAATCGCCGCTTTAGCCGCTCAAATTGATAATGATTCCTTGTCTAAAGGATTTATTCAAGGTTTTGTACAGCGACTAAAAGATGACATTATTTTGGATAATAAAATAAAACCACTTATCGCGGATAATCCTTTAATTCATAAACCAAAAAATATTTTGATTACAGGAGCTACCGGTTTTTTAGGAGCGCATCTATTACATGAACTTTTAAATAGAACCACGGCAAAAATTTATTGTTTAGTTCGAGCCGAAAACCAGAATCAAGCTTTGGCAAAAATAGTTGAAAAATCCATTAAACATTTCCTATCCAGTCATCATTATACTGATAGAATAATACCCATAACCGGTGATTTGTCTTTGGAAAGATTGGGCCTTTTATCTGCTGATTTTGATATTTTAGCACGAGAAATTGATGTTATTTATCATGTTGCAGCTTGGGTACATCATTTATTGGATTATTCTCAGTTATATCATTGTAATGTTGCTTCTACAGTGGAGTTATTAAGAATATCGACTTTAGTCAAAAATAAAGCTTTGCATTTTATTTCAACTTTAAATGCAGCATACCTGGCTCCTTTCCAGGAACAATCCACGAATTCAAATAATTTTGAAGAACAACAATGGCTCCATTTTAATGGTTATTTACTCAGTAAATGGGTGTCCGAACAGTTAATGCATGAAGCAAAAAATAGAAATATAGTGGCTCACGTTTACCGGCCTGGAAATATAACAGCCGGAATAACAGGAGTCAGTGAGCCTGAAATGAACCATACCCTGCTGAGATTGAAGGGCATTCTTCAACTGGGTAAAGCTTATATCGACCCAAAAGAAAATTTTGAAATGATGCCTGTCGATATTCTTGCAAAAATAATAGTAGATATTTCATTTCACCCCAAGGAATTTTCTTACAATTTAGACAATAAACAAAAAATGAGTTGGTTAGAATATTTGAACTTTGCTAGAAACTTAGGTTACAATATTAAATTTTTGGAAAATAGAGAGGAGTGGGATATCATTTTGAGTAACCTAGATGTTAATAATGCTCTATATCCATTTGCTCATCTATATAAAAGGGAATTGTCGATTATTAATAATAATCCTGTGGAAGAAGGAGTTAGTAAAAATAATTGGATTAACGTTCCTCCTTATCATGAGATGATTGATCGCCAATTAAGTTTTTTAATAAAAACAGGTTTTCTGAGTGAACCCTCGGAGAAATTTGTGTTACTCAATGGAGATTGAAATGAACAAACATGAATTAAAAAACTTTATTTCAGCTTTTTATCAAGCTTGGAAGGATCGTGATGAACAAAAAGCAGTACAATTTTACGATAAAAATGTCAAAGCGTATGTGGATTATCAACCCGTTACCTTGCAAGATATGATGGATCGTTTAGAGTTCTCTAAACAAAAATTTTCTAGTGCTGAATATATTGTGCAGGATATGATTATTGATGAACCTGAAGGTAAAATAGCGATAAGAATGGATCAAAAATATATAGCAAAAGATAGCCCGGAACCCATTTTTTGCAAATCGATTACTCTTTACAAAATCGTCAATAAGAAAATTACCGAAATATGGATGTCATTTTATCCCAATGTCAATTATTTAAATAATGATGTAACTAATAAAGAACTCTTTGTCACAAATAGTTAATTTTTTATGGTAAAGTATTCGAAAAGTTTGTTTTCTTTATTATTGGTGGTGTTAACGGATTCTTTGGGCTGGGGCATCGCTTTTTCAGTATTTGCAGGACTCATATTGAATGAGCATTCCTCATTTTTATCCTTGACTATGAGTCATTCTTCAAGGTACATGCTTTATGAAGGACTGTTAGCCGTTTATAGTTTCTTCATGTTTTTTTTTGCTCCGGTCCTTGGCGGTGTTTCAGATCATTATGGTAGAAAGCCGGGTTTACAAATTTCTATGGCTGGATTGACCATCGGATTTTTGTTATCGGCCTTGGCTTGTTATTTAAAAAATCTGGAAATTTTGATTCTGGGTCGTATTATTTCCGGCATGACTGCGGGTTCGTTGTCGGTAGCGCAAGCTGCCGTAGTTGATGTCAGTACCCCGCAAACAAAATCTGCCTATTTATCGATATTAGTTTTAGCCAATTGCTTAGGATTTTCTTTAGGTCCCATATTAGGTGGTATGTTAGAACGGATTGCCGTGGGGCCAACAGGAGTGACTACCTTTTTATTTGGAGCTTTTATGAGCTTTGCTGGTTTAATTTCCATATTATTCTATTTTAAGGAAACATATGTGATCGATACCCAGGGGAAAAAATTGCAAATCCTAAAAGATTTTTCCAACATTAAAATTGCTTTGTTAAAACCCGTTGTTAACTATTATTTATTTTCATTTTTAGTATCCATGGTTGCTTATGGTTTATTTTTTTCAAATGTTCCGGTTTTTTTGCATAGATTGTTTGCAAGCAATAGTAGCACTATCGGATTAGTATTAGGTGGATTTACTTTTTTATTGTCGATCAGTTTACTTTGCGGTGCAAAATTAATTTTTAATTTTTTTAAGGAGCCGATAGTAGTATCCGCTACTCAATTAATTCAGTTAGTTGTTTATCTATTAATTTCGCTTTCGATTCATTCGTTCGTTTTAAATTGTGTGTTATTTGCCTGCATCTCCCTAACAGTAGCTTTACTTTATATTGGCTTGCTGACTATGATTTCGAACGTAACCGAAACCGATTGGCAAGGACGAATTATGGGCGTTGTGGCTTCGTTATTTGCTCTGAACTGGGGAATTGGCCCTTTATTGGCCGGCTTTCTTAATCACTACGGTTTAGGTGCTCCATTTATTTGTTCTGCTTTATTAGTGGCCGCAGGATTTGCCATTTTACGAAATAAAGTTTTTTGCAATACTCTACATAAATTGGCTAAGTAAATGATTGACAGTAAGAAGACTCTCGTACTTGTTTTCAGCTTGTGCAATATGCCAATCGGGTCTTACTAATAAATATTCATGTGGATAAGTGTTGTTTGCCAGTGGTATAACTTTATGATGACTGGAGGTTATTGAATTAGGACTGAGGTTACTGCTAACTAAAAGGTTCCAATGAACCGGTGAAAGTGTCTCATATAGAGATCGATCTTGGAAAACTTTATGAGGCAAAAAATGCCCCGGATCAGCTTTCGGTATATATTTATCAGGCATGTTTTGATGATGATCGTTAAATTTTTTCTGTGTTAAAGAAGAATTTAAATAAGCGTAGCCCATGGTAAGACCTGAGGTACTGAGAAAGCGTTTACCCAGTTCTGCATTGGCTTGAGCAAATGCTTTATAATTTTTTTCTGGAGGATATTTTTTTTTGATTTCTAAAACTTCAACAGCGCTTTGTCGGGCAAAATCCAGGTTTGCTAAACATACTGGTCTGCGTTCTTGTTCATAAGTAGTCAGTAAAGAAGCCGATGCTTGCTTTTTTATTACCGAGGCCAATTTCCATCCCAAATTAACGGCATCTCCAAAACCAGTATTTAAGCCCAATCCACCGGTTGGTGCGAAAGCATGTACAGCATCTCCTAGCCAAAATACACGATTTTCTAGTGAAAAATAATCCGCTAGCTGAACCTGCATATCCCAAAAGTGAAAATCTATAATGTGTTTTTGAAAAGTAAATCCTACAATACGGTTCATTAAAGCAGATAAATATGCTTCATCCACCTGTTCTTGAAAAGCGCTATCACAAATGATTTGAACAAACCAGATTCCTGCACTTAGATCAATAGGGCCTAAAAAAGCAGTTTTTTCTTCTGATAGAATCCAGTAAAAAATGCCATCCGCTACTGTTTTCTTACTTTGCAGGTCCTGGGAAGTGAAATTAATACAAAGAATTTTAGTTTTATCGGACAAACATTTAAATGGGTTATGCAATTTTTCTTTGGAAATTCCTTTTGCTCCGTCACAAGCGGCTAAAAAAACAGAGCGATATTGCTCATTTTTCTGTGTCAACTTATTGAATGTAATTACCTCGATACAATCTGAGAAAAGTTTAATATCTAATACTTCTTGATTTTTTAGAAAATGGATACTGGGAAAATTATTTAATCGAGCTTGTAATACTTCTTCAGTTACCCAAAGTGGAATTCTGACTCCTTGTTTCGGTGAGCAGTTTAGGTCTAATTCATTATCACCCCATGAGCCTGAATAATATGTCTCACCATTTAAATGAGAACACCAAAGGCCGTGTTGAGGGTAATTAAGAGGTAATAATATGTTCTTTTCCAGTTCTTTATCAATTTTCCAGCGCAACATGAATTCCATTGTGCGTGCGCTTAATGATTGCGCACGGGTAGAGTGTAATGGTTGATTATATTTTTCAAGGATTAAAGTCTTAATGTTTTGTAGACCTAATTCTATTCCCAGAGCCACCCCTACAGGACCGCCACCTATGATAATAACCTCATAAGTGTTCATAAATTATCTCTTTTTCTAAGCGATGCATGTGCATCAATCATTTGTCTAGAAAGACTGATCGGTTTTGGTAAGGGCGGTAGATTATGAATGGAGAACCATTGTGCATCTTCAAGTTCTGTTTTATTGACTTTAATATCGCCCATATCGTATTCGGCAGTAAATCCTATCATCAAATTGCTGGGAAACGGCCAAGGTTGAGAACTGTAGTATCGTAGATTTTTAATACTAATTCCTACTTCTTCATGCACTTCTCTGATAACGGTTTGTTCTAAAGTTTCTCCAGGTTCAACAAAACCAGCAAGAATACTATAAATATTGGGAAGAAAAGAAGGGGACCTAGCCAACAAAATTTCTTCTTCACGCCAAATTAAGGCCAAAATAACAGGAGCTAAATGTGGGAATACTAAAGTGTGACAAATGGAGCAGATTTTTGCACGCTCTGTGGTGCTCGGTTGGGTTTTTTGACCACAATGACCACAAAACTGGGTGCTTTCATCCCAATGCAAAATTTGTTTGGCTCGAATGGCAATGGCGAATAGGTCGTCGTTGGCTAATGAGGCGTGAGCCTGACGAAGGGGCTGAAAACGTGTTCCCTGAGGTAGCAAGGTAGTTGGAGTTTGAGTTATTTGCGCAGTGTAACAATGTGTTTTCTCATAAATTCCTAAATAATGCTGCTGTTTAATATGAAAATTAAATTGTTGAATTCCTGGCAAAACCGGAATTTTGCAAACATTAGGCAAATTTTCCAATAAGATCTCCTCTTCCTGGAAAATAAACCATGCTCCCGGTTCATTCAAAGAAGTAGAAGAAAATACCTGGGAAACAAACATCCTTATGTCTCGACGGTTTTTCCTAAGGTATAAGAGACATGGCCTACTGGTACAGCTCCTTTAATTCCCTGAATCACTTGACGGGTTCCTTCCTCCCCAAAAGCGCCACATAACTCTACTGCCTGCGCTCCATCTTTAATTGCCTTTTGTGCAACAGCGACCGCTTGATTTAATTGATTGACACCAACTACCGTACAGTGAAATTGATCATTTTTTATCTCAGTTCTGCTATGTGCCGGGTCCATTCCTGGTCCATGAAAAATATAAACATATTTAGTTAAAGACATTCTCAACCTCCTGGTTTTAAAATTAAGCTAAACGTGCTCCTCCATCCACGTGATGGACCGTCCCAGTAGTAAAGCTATTTTGTAGAATCATTAATGCAGCTTGAGCAATATCATCCGGTGTACCAATTTTACGAACAGGTAATGATTCGGCAATTTTTGAAAAAGTAGTCTCACGTTCTTTTTCCGAAAGAAAATTCCAAATTGGGGTATCAGTCACTCCGGGGGAGAGAACATTCACTCGAATCGGTGCTAACTCAACGGCTAATGCTTTGCCCAGACCTTCTAATCCCGCATTGACTGCAGCAACCACAGACATACCTGGCGCTGGTTTATAGGCTGCTACTCCAGAGATAAATAACAGGGAGCCTTGAGGATTGATATAGTTGGATGCATGACGAGCCACAAATATCGGTCCTAACAATTTTGAGGCGATAGCAGCTTCTATGCTGACTTTAGATAAAGCATTTAGAGGCTCAAAATTGATATTGGCAGCCGCAGTCACGATATGGTTGAGCGTTCCTAATTGATTTAGGACTTTTTCCACTTCCTGTTCATTGCAGATATCCAAAGAAAAGGTATCGACACGACCTTTAATTTGCATTTTGGCATTCTTTAAACGTTCAAGCTGACGTCCGGCAATAACAACATCGGCTCCTTCAGCGGCAGCTAGTTTGGCAATAGCTAATCCAATTCCAGAACTTCCACCAATAATCAAAATTTTTTGATTCTGCAGTTGAGTCATAAGTTAATCCTAGGAAAAAATAATGTAAAAGTAACCACTGCGAATGTGACTACTTTCAAATTATATTATAGAGCTTCATGGTAAAATAATTATCAGGGAATTACAATCCCAATTACATTAAACCACGGCATCCGGGAAGTCCATAGACCGAAATTAAAAATAGAGATTGAATGACGATTATATAAACAGATATCACGTGAACATTGCCCCGAGAGTGCTGATTGCAGTGGAACGCATCAGGGTGCATCGAGCACTTTTTTTTATTATTGCCATGCTCAACCTATAGCATTTGTAGAATGGGATTTCAGATGGATGAATAAAAAATAACTAATTCATTACGATAAATAAACTGTCTTTTCAACCAGGATATTCTTTAAAAAAGTCTGATCATGGCTGATAACGAGCAAAGCGCCTTGGTATTCCCTTAACACGGATTCAATAATATGGATAGTATATAAATCCAGATGATTAGTCGGTTCATCTAAAATTAGTAATTGTGGTGGCTCAGCAGACATCAGGGTACAGGCCAGTGCGGCTCGCAGGCGCTCTCCACTACTTAGGTGAGCCACTCGCTTAAGAACAGCCTCATTGCGAAATAAAAAATTGGCTAAATAAAAGCGAGCATCTAATTCTTTGATTTCCGGATTTAATCTTAAAAAGTTTTCCAATAAAGAAAGTTGATCATCTAAAATGGTTAATTGCTGATCGAGATAATTGACTCTTTCCGTTCCAATTAAAATAGTTCCACCAGCTGGTTTTAATTGACGGTAAATTAATCGAATTAAAGTAGTTTTACCGCTCCCATTTTTCCCTGAAATCGCTACTCGCTCAGGGCCTTGTAGCACTAATGAGAAATTTTTAATGAGCAGGTTGAGATGATCCGGATATTTGAAATCAAGATGTTTAATCTCTAAAATCATTTTACCGTTGGGCACTTGAGTGAGCGGTAGTTTAATATTTAGCACCGGATTTTGTGCTATTTTTTCTTTAGCTTGGATAATGTTTTCAGCGACGACCGCCAATTTACGTTCAGACTGTAAAAACACTCGCCGTTGAGTTCTGTCGCTGCGTCCTTTGGCGGAATCCATTTCTAAACGGCTTTTCAGTATCCCGACTTTGACGATTTCAGTTTTACGTGCTGAGCGTCCTTTGGCTTGAGCTTGTTCATGACGTTCTCGACGAGTTTGCGTGAGTGCTTTTGCACGCTTTTGTAATTGGGTCATCGCTTGTAGATTTTCTTGAGCTGAAGCTTGTTCAATTTGTTTTTGCTCAACATAATTTTGATAATTACCTCCGTAAAAATTAACGCCTAATGAAGACAATTCAACGATGTGATCCATTAAATCTAGTAACTGGCGATCATGAGCAACGACAATCAATCCTCGATTCCAGTCAGAAATGGCTTGATAGAGCGCCGAACGAGCATCCCAATCTAAATTATTTGTAGGTTCATCTAAAATTAAAAAATCAGCGGCGGACATAAACGTTTTAGCCAGTAACAAACGGGTATATTCGCCGCCGCTGAGAGAATGAGCCAATCGATTTAAAGACACATGTTCTAAGCCAAAAGCAGTGAATTGTCGGTGAATCGCCTCTTCGAGACGCCAGTCGTCACCAACGAGTATAAAGTCCTGTTCATTAACGGAACCCATGGCAATCCGTTGTAAAGCATTGAGTTTATCGGTGACTCCCATGACATCAGAAACCTGGATATTTTCCTGGTGAAATATCTCTTGAGAAAAATAGGTTATTTTCCCTTGTTTTTTGACAGTACCGTTAGAAGGTTGGTTTTCTCCGATGATTAATTTCAGCAAAGTCGATTTTCCAACACCATTGCGACCGACGATTCCGTGTTTTTTGGCTGAAAAACAACAGCTCAAATCGTTGATCACAGGCTGATTTAAATGGGAAAAACTGATGTTGTGTAAAATAATTTGTGGCTGGAATGACATAATTAAAACTCTCTGGATTAGAAAAACTCTCAACTTCGCGTTGAAGGAGACCCATTAGTTTTAATTGTTCATTGATAGAATACCTCTTGAATTATTGGAATGTATTATAGTACTAAAAGAACAAAATGTAAAGCAATTTTTAAGCAGATTTTAGCCTCGAAGCAAGAGTGCAGATAATTCCATTATAAATGAATAATGTTTTTTGAACCAGAGTTATATTGAATTACTCACGGCTTTATTGTTTTTTGTATATTACCTTATTTTTGGTAATTTTTCTTAATGTTTTCTTAAGGTAAGGGTCTTATAATAAGTAAAGGGTGAGCTTTCCTTAAGAAAAGAGAGTTACAAATAAAATTTAAAAAGATATATAGAGGTAAGATCATGAAAAAATTAATTTATCTTAGCATAGGGCTATTAACTTTTGCTTTAAATACCTATGCCAGCTCAAGTAATTATGCCCAACCTACAATCTATGTAAGTATTTACAATAGAGACCCAGCTAGTTCGGATGATGCTGACGAACATCATTCATTGCACTATGACCGTGAAGGGACATTTTCATGCGTCTATTTTAACCCAATCGCTAATAAAATCGAGCCGGGAAATGGGACGGAAGTGTCAATGACTTATGATAAGAGCGATTCCGTAAGTAGTTGTTATGAGGGGAGTACCGTACCAAACGGTCATTTTAACTTTACATATCATTATAATAAGAGTGGCTCAGATGTGTTTTGTACTATAGACGGTGTTTCACCTAACGGCGGCACTTGGAATAAGCCAACCGTTTACTATGGGGGAGGAGTTCTTTGTAAAGTTACGACGCTGGATAGCTCGAACAGTTCCTATCAAGTAGATATTTGTCCTTCTACGAACCTTGGTCCTTGCCAAAACTAGAATTGGAAGGGTCACACCTGTGATTTTAATACCTTAACTAGAGCCTGTCTGCCGCTAATTTCTATCTAAGCCGCCATAGGGGCACTTGGAATCCGCGGCAAGGGCTTTTCTAGCGAAAATGGTTGATCGAGATTGAGTAAATTGGATTGGGATGCAGGTTATCCGCACAGCGCTTAAATATTTTGGCAAAAAAGATTTACTCATGTTACAACGCTGTTCTAAAATTTAGCGCCACCGTGGGTCGTTTTGCAGTCTCTACTCCATTTTTAATCGGTGTTCGATAACTTAAAACCCTTGCTCGGTCCATTTCATCTCCTGCTGCCCACCTCTCTCCGCCTCTGCCCGTCCTGAGTTTTATGATATTTGAGTTACGTTTAATTCCCATCTTGACAAAAATAGGTCTTTAAGACATTATACCTCTTTAAATATATCTGATAGACATATATGACCACTCAACCCGGTAATAAAACCCAATACGCCATTTTGGGTGCGCTCAGTATCCATCCCATGTCCGGCTATGAAATCAAGAAAATGATGGAAAGTAGTACCAATTATTTTTGGACAGAAAGTAACGGCCAGCTTTACCCTACTTTAGCCAAATTGGCAAAGGCGAAACTTGTAACGGTTGAAAAACAAATGCTGGGTGCAAAATTACGTAAGGTTTATAGTTTAACTCAGATTGGAAAGAAGAAATTACAGAAATGGTTAACTGAAGATGTGGAATCATATCCACAACGCAACGAACTATTATTAAAAATATTTTATGGTCAAAATGTTATACCGGAAATATCGACAAATCATATTAAAAAATATTCTGAAAAATGTGAAGCAGCATTAAAAATTTATCAAAATATTGAAACAAAACTTGAAGCAGCGGTTAAGAAAAAAGAACAATCCGTTTATTGTTTATTGACTGTGAAAGCAGGCGTTAAACATGCGCAAACAGAATTGGAATGGTGTCATGAAGCCATGCGATTAATTAATAGATACACTAATCAAAAAATAGCGAAATGATGATTACAACAAATAATAAATTTTTACAAGGTAATTATGCTCCTGTGCAATTGCCACGCCGTATTTCCAGTAGGTCTCATGGAAATTGGTACAATGATCCGGGGTGTTTATGAAAAAAATATTATTAAAATGGGTTCCCGTGGTTATTTTTACAGCGATTACTATCTTTTTTACCATTTCAATAGCAGACGCTTGTACGGAATTCAAATTATCCTATGACGGTCAACCAATCATTGGTCACAACTTCGATTGGGCTAATCCATACGCTTTCATTGTAATCAATCCTGTTGGTATCAAACGTCGCTCTGGTAGTATGGATAGTCACTTTAAACCTTTGGAATGGGTATCGAAATATGGAAGTGCTACGATAAATCTCGCCGGGCCTGATCATCGAGTTATGCCGCAAGCGGTGGTCAGCGGTCTGAATCAATTTGGTTTAAGCGCATCGATTTTATGGCTGGAGAGTGCACAATATCCATCTGGGTCAACTCAAACGGTTTTAGGTACTTCGCAATGGGTTCAATATTTTTTGGATAATGCCAAAACAGTCACTGAAGCCATTGAACTGGCTCGTCATGTTGAAGTTGAGCCAACATTATTTCACGGCCAAAAAATATTGGCGCATTTAATGATCCATGACGCCAGCGGAGCTTCAGCCGTGATCGAATATTTGAATGGAAAGTTGAATATTTACTATCAAAAGGATTTGCCGGTACCGGTGTTGACTAATACGCCTTATTTAGAATCAACTCAATTGCTGAAGCAATATCATGGGTTCGGTAAAGATACCTCACTGCCTGGAGGATATTTTACGAAAGCTCGGTTTGTTTTAGCCGCCAATTTCTTAAAAAATTTGCCGACATCTCATTCCACTCAACAAGCTGTTGCCAGCGCTTTTAACGGCTTAGGATATTTGATTGAAACTCCAGGTTCTTCAGACCCAACCGTGTGGAGTGTGGTATATGATTTATCGAATCGAATACTATATTACCGAACCATCGATAATCAACAAATTAGGCTTGTTCATTTAGATCACTTTAATCTTGCTAAAGGTCAGCCGGTGAGAATTATGTCAATGACTAATGACTTTATCGGTGAGGTTGAAAACCATTTTTCAATACATTAGGTGTGGCAGAAAGGGATATTACAGTAAATAAAAAAATATCAGCATTATAAAACAGATCACATAGGGAATGGTCAGTATGTTCCGAGTTTATGGGGGTATTAGATCAAGAAATTTTTAATTTTTTCAGTGAGTGCTTGAATGGATGCCAGGTTTTCTTAGCAAAATATAGGTTAAATTTGTCAGAATGTAAAAAATTATGTTATCCTTATATTAAGGGCTTGAGAAATATTGGTTACGTTTTAAAATAAAATCGGTACTTAAATATGGACACAAGCAAAAGGACAAAATTTTCGATCATTATTATAGTGATCTTACTGCTGATAAGTGCTCGTCTTGCTTTATCTCCGATAATATCAACCTACATCACTTCTAAAATTAATAAAAATACCGAGTATTGTGTTAAGATTGCCAACTTAAATCTTCACCTGTTACAGGGAACAGCATCTTTGACTAATGTCCGATTTTGGCAAAAAAACCCAGAAGATTTTGACTACAGGGTCAAGGCGGATAAAGTGAATATCTCTATTGATTGGCCTGCATTGTTAAAAGGCAGCTTGGTAAGCAAAATTAATATACAACATCCGGTTATCACTATTAACTCTATTGCTGAGAACAAAGATAAAAAACGAAAAATCCAAGCGGATGACTACATAAATAAAATTAAATCATCAAATAATTTTAAAATTAATCAGGTGATGATTTATAATGGCGAAGTTTATTTCAACAATAACCAAACTCCAAACTCATTTAATTTATATATAAAAAATATCAATGCAAAGTTTAACAATATTCAAAATATTAGCAATAAGCAAGGATTAATGTCGAGTTTTTCTTTAGCTGCGAAAGCTATGGACGATGCGGATTTATCTATTTCTGGGAAATTTAATCTGACTAGTAAAACACCAGCTTTTCAGATCAAAGCTTCGCTTAAGGAACTATCTTTACCTAAACTAAATCCTTTTTTAAAAGAATATACTAAACTAAAAACCGAGCAAGGTACATTTACATTGTTTTTCGAAGCCGTTGCAGCCAATGGCAGAATAAAAGGCTATGCCAAACCTTTCGTGAAAAATTTAGTAATTGCCAAACAGCAAGACGCAAGTTTAGGTCAAAAAATTTATGAAGGCGCGGTTTCTGCGGCTAATAAGATTTTGAAAAACCAAGAACAGAAAACAACGGCCAGTCAAATCAAAATATCTGGAAAAATTGATGACCCGGATGTCAGTGCACTATATGTGCTAAAATACCTACTATATCACGCATTTATCCAGAGTTTGTTGCCTTCTGTAGATAATAAGGTTTCGATGAATGATGTGATATACCCGGAAAAAACTAAAGAGAAAAAATAACTGTTTGGTTTATTGTTCGGCTGCTTTCTTGCATATTGGCCGCTCCCTATGCTGCAGCCGTTTTTTCATTTTTAATGCTAAAGAGAGTTATTTTATATAGAGTTTTTATAATGTATAAGAGTATTTCCGTCAAATCTGAGCCAAAATTGGCCGTTCTGCGTTTGCAAATTTATACCTCTGAGCAGTTACATTCAATTGAGCAGGCTTTTTTGGTTACCAAAAATATATTCGAACGAGAATTAATATGAAAGTCATGAAAATCGGCTACCCTTGTATTAACTATAGTGTCCATGGAATTATGCGGACCTTTCGCTTACATAATTTTAGCTTGGCTAAACATACAGCAGTTATAGAAGAAAATTTGGCAAATTTACAAAAAATTTTGGAATTTAACCATGCTAATCATATCAAATTTTTTAGAATCAGCTCGCAAATCATTCCATTTGCGTCACACCCTATTTGCCAGCTCAACTGGCAGAAGCAATTTGAAAGCCAATTAGCCCATATTGGAACCACAATTCAGAAAAATAATGTACGGATCTCTATGCATCCAGATCAGTTTGTTGTGTTAAATTCTCCTATGCAATCAGTTTTCACCAGAAGTATTGCGGAGTTAGTTTATCATGCTGAATTTTTGAATTTGTTAGGATTAAACCGAACTGCTAAAATACAAATTCATTTGGGTGGAGTTTATCAAAATAAAAAGGATTCGATGGTAAGATTTTGTCAAAATTACCAAAACCTGTCGGCAATGATTAAAGAACGTTTGGTGATTGAAAATGATGATCATCTGTATTCAGTTCAAGATTGTTACCGAGTTTACCAGCAGATTAAGATACCGATTATTTTTGATAATTTACACCACCAGTGTTTGAATAACGGCGAAACTATTCATCAAGCCTTAGCGCTTTGTTCATCGACCTGGGAAAAAATAGATGGCAAACCTATGGTCGATTATAGTGAGCAGCAAAAAGGAAGTAGATTAGGTAAACATGCTGAACACTTGGATGAAAATAAATTCAAAAAATTTTTATTAGCAACCGCAGGATTAACCTACGATTTGATGCTGGAAATCAAAGATAAAGAGCTAAGCGTAATCAAAGCAAAAAAAATTATTGATAGGATCTGCCAATAATTTTACTTTCTTAAGGAAAATCACTTCGCTGTACGTTGGTGCTCTTATCGGGGGCCAGGTGCTAGATTCCAATGAACCGCGGTCACCTTTTCGTCAGTCGAATCTCGTGGCGGTTTGATGAAGCAAAGATTTTTAAGACTATTATAAGGGCTGACCATTTTGACGAGGTAACTCATGCCATCCAAACTATTTGTTACGGTTAGTTGTGCCTTTTCGAGCATTTTAACGAGTATTTGAAAACGCTCGGCTTTTTTTATCATGTGACTGTTTTTACCGAGCGCATTGCGTAATACCGCATCGACAAAAGATTCGCCACTTTCAATGGGTTGCTGATTGTTGAAAAATGTCGGCGAAAAATCCTCTGGAATTTCTCCTCCGTCGAATGGACAAATTGTAACCGATGGTTCATTAGTTTGGGATTGGTAAAATGTTTCGGGAGCTGAAATTCTCAAAACCAGGGAAAGTAAGAATAAGTTTTTCATCCTTGAACTCCAAATTAGTCGATAATGATTATCTTAAAATTGTTTACAACAGTTATTGCCTTCTTTAGTAGTACAGAAATTTCGATTTATTCTGCACGGCGTGAATATTTTACTTAGCTGCTAGGGAAATATTCACTGGCAAATACGTTTAAATTCGGGGAA
>JAFEDN010000340.1 GCA_018241585.1 Pseudomonadota bacterium
GACAAAGCAGTCTCATACAATGCTTGCCAACGAATTGGATTGATTTGACTGTTACTGGTAGGAAATTCATCGATTTTAACATACCCGATATCTGCATCAGAAATTTCTACTTGGGTGGTTTCATACAAAGGTTTGGTGTCATCCTGATTGGTGTTATTTTGTTTGGTATCGCTAGGTGTAGCAGACTTGACTACAGCAGGGGCAGAGACCGCTTGGGGTCCATTAGAATGCGCACATCCGGTCAGCATCAATAAGGCTGCTGCACTGATCATAATAGCGCTTTTAGGCTTTTTTATTCTGATCATCTCACTTATACCTCTATTTCTTGTCGCTTTTTTCTTACTTTTTAGGTTTCAAAATAACGTAATTCGATGATTCTTTTTTCGGCATAAACTTTAATATTCGCTTTGTTATGAACTTGATAAGTGACATTGCGTAAAATATCGGCCATCACTTGATTATTTACGGAAATCGCAACCATCACTGGAATTGAAGGCGTTTGTCCTAAGACCTGAATTTTATAACCCGTGGCTTTGCCGATTTGCTCTAATAAAGGTAATACCGGGCCATACCAATCCAACGAGGTAACTTGAGTCATGCCTGTGGTTTTAGCATCAATTTCGGGTAACTTAACCTCGGGGGTAACAGACATTTGCATAGCGGATAGCTGTTGCAAAGATTTACCTACTGAACTGGCTGCCTCGGCTAATTGCACTTGAGCATCCTGATTGTTCATTTCAGCAGGAGCCTGATCAGCCGCTACATAGTGCAAATTGACTTCGTGTTTAACAGTGGTGCTGCAACCCGCTAAGACTAACGTCGCACTCGCCAAAAAGAAGAAGTTCTTGATATTCATAGCATTACCGTGTATTGTTAATGGTTATGTAAGGGGTTCTGTTCTTGTTTACGTAATGTACAGCTATTCTATAGTAATAACCTTAAGAGAACATTAAGAAAAGAGTGCCCTAACCCTTATGAAACCACCTGTAAATGCTCATTGGCGAGATTCAGCGCGCCCCATCCGCTTTTTTATTTGGGATGGAAGAGCGGCCTTCCCCTTTGTGGTATTTTTATTGCACATTCGAATCTGGACTTTTGTGTTTGCATTTGTGGCTATGGTCTTTTTTAGCATTCTGAATCGATATGGTTTCACACCTGTGGTTTTCCTGCGCTGGATCAGAACCAAGATAGCCGGCCGCCGAAAAATAGCTGTTCCCTGGTGGATGGAATAATCGAGGAGTGTATGGATATTAGTAAAAAGTTAGTGTCTATTGCCAAATCGCTTCGAGCTAATTTTTCTTTTAAAGACCGTCCAATTTCATTGGAAGAGGTTTTTTCTGAGACCGGGCTCTTACCGGGTTTAACCAAAAGAGCGAATCAGCTGGCTTCTCTGTGTTTAGGTTATGGTTTGGGGGCCACTTTCGAAGAATCAGAGGGATCATTATTAGGTAATAAAGTGGTTTTTGATGAATTTACACCGGACGTATTAAGGTTATTGTGTATTGCTGATGTGATCAACGAACTCATTAAAAACAGCCCCAACCGCGACTTGGTTTCTCTTGATGAACTGATGTATGATTAATAATATTTAATAATTAATACCATTGACGTTTAATTTAAGCTGAGGTATGATTTTTTTATATAGCAAAAAAGGAGAGGGTATACGGAAAAAAACCCTTAAACAAAAAATAAATGAATTGCATTTGCTTACAGCAGCTCACGCTGAAGCGGGAGCTGCTTCCTGGTTTGGATACTGAGCTCCGGCAAAGCCGGAA
>JAFEDN010000341.1 GCA_018241585.1 Pseudomonadota bacterium
CTTTGCCGGAGCTCAGTATCCAAACCAGGAAGCAGCTCCCGCTTCAGCGGGAGCTGAAATCAAGAACTGCTTCCAAAGAAGCGGCGGCATGGTATAATGCCCAACTTGATTTCGGAGAGGTGGCAGAGCGGTCTAATGCGGCGGTCTTGAAAACCGTTGAGGGGTTGCCCCCTCCCAGGGTTCGAATCCCTGCCTCTCCGTTTAAAATCGTCAACCTAGGCGCTTTAATATTAGAGATGGAGAATCTAGCTAAAAACCTCCCCACGCAACCTGGTGTTTACCAAATGCTCAATGCTGAGGGTAAAATCATTTACGTTGGTAAAGCTAGAAATTTGAAACGCCGGGTCGGCAGTTATTTCCGGATTAAAAAAAATGATGTAAAAACAGCCGTGATGATGGGGCAGGTAACTGATATCCAAGTAACCATTACCGCTAGTGAAAATGAAGCCTTACTGCTAGAAGCTAATCTAATAAAAGAACACCATCCTCGTTATAATATTCTTTACCGGGACGATAAATCTTACCCCTATTTATTTTTGTCTTCTGGAGAAGATTTTCCTCGATTAGATTTTCACCGCGGCGCCAAACGACAGCAGGGCCAATATTTTGGGCCGTTCCCAAGCGCTTGGGCCGTACGAGAAAATTTAGCCTTGATTCAAAAAATTTTTAAAATCAGACAATGCAACAATACTTTTTTTCAGCATCGCAGCCGACCGTGCTTACAATACCAAATTCAACGTTGTACTGCTCCATGCGTTAATTACGTGTCAAAAGCAGCCTATGCCGAGCAAGTTAAACATGTTTTATTATTTTTCTCAGGGAAAAATGAAGAAATTATTTCTGATTTAATTCAAAAGATGGACCAAGCAGCAGACAATTTGCAATATGAACAAGCGGCAGCCTATCGCGACCAAATCGCTTTATTACGTAAAATTCAAGAGCAACAGAGCGTGGTTAGTGATCATGGCAACATTGATATTTTAGGCGCTTCCGAACAAATGAATGAAATCGCTATAGTGGTAATGTATATCCGCAACGGCCGCTTAATTGGCAATAAGGCTTTTTTTCCGAAAATAACTTTAACTGCTAACCTTGCAGAAGCGATTTCTGCATTTATTCCTCAATATTATTTTAACGCAATCCACCGGGAAGAGCCGGTCGAACGTATTGTGGTCAGCCGTGCTTTGCCTGATAAAATTTGGATTGAAAATGCCTTAAATGAAATACTGGACCGGAAAATAACCATCACCGATCGAAAACTACCCCTGTTCAAGCAGTGGCAGAACATGGCGGATACTAACGCCAGTTATGCCTTAAGTCAGCACTTAGCCAAACATAATAAAGTAGCTGCTCAGCTGGAAGCCTTGAAAAAAGCGCTGGATTTTCCCAATTTAATCCAAAGAATGGAATGTTTTGACATCAGCCATACCAGCGGTAAATTAACAGTTGCTTCTTGTGTCGTGTTTAACGATCAAGGACCTTTAAATTCGGATTACCGGCGATTCAATATCAAAGATATTACTCCTGGCGATGATTACGCCGCCATGAATCAAGCGCTTACTCGCCACTACACTCGAATCAAAGAAGAAGAAAAATCCTTACCAGATTTATTAATTATTGACGGTGGCCCAGGGCAGTTGCACCAAGCTGAACAAGTGTTAGAGGAATTACAAGTTAGTGGAGTCAATTTGATGGCGGTTTCAAAAGGGCCTGCGCGAAAACCCGGTTTAGAGCAATTGTGGCTTTCAGGGCATAAATCTCCTATACGCTT
>JAFEDN010000342.1 GCA_018241585.1 Pseudomonadota bacterium
AGGCCGATGTGATTGACTACATCGAAATGTTTTACAACAGTCAACGATTGCATTCTACACTGAACTATATCAGTCCGATGCAATTTGAAAAACTAAATGAAAATCTCTTTAAAAAAGTGTCTATTTTTACTTGACCAGAACATTAAAAATGGGTCTAATTTTACTTGACCAGAACAAGACGCGGATTACGCCTATAGAAGAGGGATTTGATTTTCTGGGGTTTCATTTTCGAAAATATCGAGGCAAGCTGCGTATAAAACCAGCTAAAAAGAATGTGCAAACATTCTTAAGGAATATTCGAGAAGAAATCAGACTCTTAATACCAGCTAATGCTGAAATAGTGATTCGAAAGCTCAATCCTAAAATCAGAGGTTGGGCAAATTACTATCGCACTATTGCATCAAAAGGTACGATGAGTTATGTTGACCACCACATTTTTAAATGTATTCTACGCTGGGTTCAGCGGAAACATCCTAACAAGAGTGCAAAATGGCAACGGGGAAAATATTTCCGAAACCATGAAACACGACAATGGATATTCCACAGTAAAGTTAAAGATACACAAGGAAACAACAGTATCTTAGACTTAGAAAGAGCTTCTAATATTAAAGTGATAAAACACATTAAAATTAGGGGTGAAGCACATCCTTACGACCCTAGGTTCAATGATTATTTTGCAAACCGAAAACGGTTGCAAAAACTGAGTGAATTAAGAGTATTTGGATGGCTACCGGCGAAGCATAAAACAAAAGCTTGCAGAGTCGGGTGTCAATAAAATGCCTTTAAGAGACTTGAGCCGTGTGCTGGGAAACTCGCATGCACGGTTCTGAGGAGAGCGGTGGCTAGTAATAGCCACTGCTTATCCGACAAATTACATCTGGTCATCAATCATTTAGGAGAAATTGTTTCCTTCTCTTTGAACTGGGGAAACAGAAGTGATTTACAGCCATTGGAACAATTATTTAAAAATTTAACTAGGCTTGCCGCAGGGGATAAAGGTTATTTATCTCGTCAGAAAGAGGAGACTTTACGTGAGCGGGGTCTGCGGTTTATTAGCAAAGTTCGGCGCAATATGAAAGAGCGGGTGTTATCTCCTTTTGAAAAATTTTTCCTGGACCAGCGAGGGCTAATAGAAACCGTGATCGAACAGCTTAAGTCGATTTGCCAAATACAGCACACACGCCATCGCAAGCCTGATAATTTTATCATTAATTTATTATCGGGATTGACTGCTTATATGTTAAAACCCAGAAAACCTTCGCTCAAGTGTCAGCAATTACCTAAAAATTTAAAGCTGCTGCTGCCTTTACACGATAACCAATCAGCTTTTGGGAAATATTTTCAGCCATATTAATTCTCCTTGATATATATATCAACATTGCAAATAATTAAATGCAAGATATTATTTTACATATATAAAAGCAAGATTAATGGCAATTAGCGCCAATCATTTGTTTTTTTGATATAAAAAAACAGATATCTTTGATGAGCCAAGAGAAAAAGCACTTCAAAAATGATTATTGATGACGACCCCTAAAGTAGTCGAAAGTTGGAATAAGATTTTGATTATTCTAGTTTTATTTATTGGGCCGGGCGAGATTCGAACTCGCGACCAACGGATTAAAAGGTATATAATCCTAAAAATCAAATATCCGTGATCATCTAACATTTTGATTTATCAGCACTTTTGACTGTTTAATTTAAAACAAACTAGGTTGCCCGTTAGTAAAAAGCCTAGTTGAGCCTAGTAAGTCCTAGTTGTGTCCT
>JAFEDN010000343.1 GCA_018241585.1 Pseudomonadota bacterium
TAAAAACTGACCAAGCATGTTACGCATAAGGAATATTTCAGGGACGACTAAATAAAGTTGCCTTCCAAGAGCCATTTTTTTCCGGGATATAACGAATTTCTTGTCCAGGTGGAATTAAAGATTCGTATTCGAAAAGTGTATTCTCTATAGGTGAAATATTTTTTGCTGTCGGATTCCAATGAGATACTTCAATAAAAGTGGTTTTTATTGCTCCGAATCCAGAAGATTTGCTTTTACTAGGGGAAGTAGCAATAAATCCTCGATTAATGATCAATGCTTTATCTTGAAGTGCCGCTCGCTTTATTTCCAAAAAACCATTTTCCCAAGTCTCAAATTCTCCTCGATAAAGCTTCCTAGGTATTTCCACTGAAAGATAAGGTCTATTGAGGGGCATGAGTTAATATGCAAATAGTTAGTAGGTTTGATAGCACTAAAGACTCGACTACAGGCCCTTGTTTGCCACAGCCACGTAAAAAATTATTCATAGAGAGGTGAAGATTACTCCACTTTTCTATCGCTTTTATCTCCGCTGAATGATAATCAGATGGTTTAACATGGAGTTTTTCAGCATATACTTGATCGAGCTGGTTTGAAGTAAACCGAATTTGATCGAAACCGGGGTTAGTCTTTAAGATTGCCGATAAATTAAAATTAAATCCATCAAAAGAAACCATACAGTCTTTGCTATCTGGTGAATATTTTACTAAGAAATCTGTATCAGGAACCATAAGATAACTTTTAACGATAAACTCTAAATGTAAAGTAGCTAATGTTTTTTGTCTGGGTCCCTGTAAAATATAAGGTACTTCTTCAACTGAGAAGTTGCAAATTGGTTGTAACGTTATTACTAATTGACGCGATTGAAATTCATCTAATAATTTAAATTGTAAAGGTTGATTTCTTTCTGGAAAAGTAATGAAATTTAAATCAAACAAAATAGAATTATCAACAGTCACCCTCTGAATTTTATCTTCTTCAGACCAATAAATTGTGTTTCTTTCCTTTCCACAATTGAGAATTGTAGCCGGTATTTTTATTATGTATAAGACATCCACATCAAGTTCGTAAGGCAATGCGCTTGGTTGTAATGAGGTCCAGATGAATCTAAATTCTCTTTGGGTCTCTGCGGAGACATTCTCTACGTCGAGAGTGGACGGTAAGTGAGATAACAGATGTTGGTTAAGACCTTCAAATTTATTTTTTGCTTCTCTCTGATTAATTTCTGCTTGCATTAGTATTTCTCGAAGATTATTTATGTGTGGATATATTAATAATTTCTGATTAAGTTAGTATTAAAAATGTACAACTTCAGTCACGAAAATCGTTAACGGAGACTAAGAGCTGATCCAAATGTACGAAATGAACAAAGTTAGATTATTGTCAATTGCATGGAAAATTTGCAGAACGCTAGCTTTAAAGTTAGTAACTATCGTTGAAAAAGTAGATGCTGATTTTTTTGACATTATCTCGAAACGCGACCAAAAAATTCTGCTTGCTTTGTTGAACGATTTAGTGGCCAAATCTGAATTTTTTGAGGATGGAAGCAGAATAGCTTCCACAAGTTCGGCTCGTACTTGAAACTAGAAACCGCCGCCTTTCTTTTTTAAGTTCTCTTAAAATTGTGGGGATGCCTCAGGCTCACAGCAATTGGGCCAGAATTTAATCGATTAAATTCTGGCCCAATTGCTGTAGACTTGACTCCAACGTAACAGTGTCTTGTCTTGACCTATTAATAGTGACTGAATTACAATTTCTTTGTTCGTTAC
>JAFEDN010000344.1 GCA_018241585.1 Pseudomonadota bacterium
CTGAAATGGACGTCCCGTCATCCTTGAGTAAACACCTGTCTAATTTCTCTTTGGCTGCCTTTACACCTATATATCTATTAAGCCATGGTCAGTCAACACTTGTTCACAGACCCCTAGAGGTTTCCAACTGCACGTGGCGCAGATGTGATGAAATTTTTCCAAAGTAAGCTTGGTGATGATTCGCAATTTAGCTTCCTGCCAAGTTAATACATCGTTGGGTTTTAGCTCTAAAACTTGACTGTGGGCCTCATCTAAACCGGTCACCTTTTCTTGACTAGCGCAGCCAAGACCTTGCCGGTGAGGGCAAGGTGTACAAACCGAATCGGTATGATCAACCACTTTAATTTTAGTTTCAGGGTCTTGCTGAATTCTAGTGACAATGTTTTGATAATTGGCAACAAAGTCAGGAGAATAACCCTTACCTTGAAAGCAGAATGTACATAAAAAGTGATGGGGCCGGAAATTAATTTCCATCAGCGTCGACAGGTTGTTTCCAGAATCGAGGAGCAATTACAGCTACAGCTACTAATTTAATGGGTTCAGTAATTAAAAAAGGCTGCAAACCTAATAAAGTAGCCTGATGCCAACCGATGTAATGAGCTAAAAATAATATGCCCAGTGCAAATATCACCACTGCACCTAACACAGCAGCAGTAAAAGCACTAATAATATTTTTGCCCCAGCCATATTGGGTTAAAAATCCGGTAAGTAAAGTTGCAAAGAAAAATCCAAATAAATAACCACTTGTGGGGTTAAACAATAGTACATGTAATCCTGAAGACATTTCAGCAAATACCGGCAAACCGCATGCACCGGCAAGCAGGTAGGAAGCAATGGTCGCACCCCCTAATCGAGCCCCATAAACCAGAGCAATTAATAAAACCGTAGCGCTTTGAAATGTAATCGGTACGGGTTTAAGTGGAATGGTTAATTGTGAAGCCAGCGCTAAAACGAAAACACCGGTTAATACTAACAAAACATTTTTGATCAGCTTATTCTGCTTTGGCCAACACAAACTTTGCAAAGGGTAATTTAGATTAAACAATGAATTTTTCATACTGGCTCCTTTAGTGATTGGCCCATCTTAACCACGTTTGAATCAAGGGGTCAAGTACTACCAGTTCATTCCCTTATCAAGTAGTGGGGGACATCATCGATTTAATGCGATGTTTGCGAACGATCAGCCAATAAACGACAAATGCTAACGACAATAAGATAAAATAAAACCAGCACAAGCCCACTAAGCTATGCACGTTGAATAAGCCGACAAAGAATGAAGTGATACTACAGATTAAAATATTGACTAGATACATCGTAGCAGTTGCTGTTCCTGAGATATGTCGAAATAAGGAAATGCCTTTGCCCATTGAAATCGGAAAAATAAATCCGGTGCCAACAAACATTAGGGCGCTGCCGGTAGCAGCTAACAAAATATTATCGGTAAGCCAATAACTCAACATCAATATGCTCAAGGCGATAACAAAGGAAATATGGATTGCTACAGATAAAATTTGTTCCATGGTAAAAAATCTCAAAATAAACCGGCAAATCAGTGTAGCCATTAAAAAAACCATTCCGAAAATTAAAGCTAGATGACCGAAAAATACCGGCGAATAATGCAATTTGGTTTGAATCAGAAAGGGCCCGGCTGTATTGAACACGATGATCAAAGAGTAAGTAAGTCCCATTAATATCACCAATGCAATAAATACCGGATGGCTAGTGACTTCCAGTAAATTTTTCTTCATGGTGGTTATGCGCAGA
>JAFEDN010000345.1 GCA_018241585.1 Pseudomonadota bacterium
CTACGAAAAATATTTATATTAAAAAAATAATTCTTTGAATATTTCATGAGCTGATGAGGTAGCGGCGTATATCCTTAGACAAGGGATTGCGGTTAAAGTCTGGGGAGAGCTTGCGCTCTCGATCAAAATTAAACTTATTCGCTAATCGCTACGCGCGGGAATTAACTTATCGCCTGTTTATCAATGGCTTTTACAAGATTAACAAAATTATCATTGGATTGTTCTGCACCATAATAAGTTCGGCGATAATAAACTAAACCTTGCCCAATAATCACAAACAGGAAAAACAAATAGCCCCAACAAGGCAGACCAATATAATCGACATAGAAATAAAGACTCGGGATTGGAGGCCGCACCAGCGCCAACTGAGATATTAAAATGGTTATGAGTACCGGCCATCGTTTTATCTGCGAAAATGGACACAATAACATCACTGAGGCCAGAAGATTAACGTTCAGCAGCAGCGCTAAATGGCGGCGGGTGCATTGTGGACTTAAGATCAACATACACAGCAGTAACACACAACATTCTAGGTAAAAAATCATTTTTTCTTTATGAACATTACCTAAAGTCCGCGGAGTTCTATATAAAAAAGGAATATTTTGTCTTTGGAACATCCATCTTAATGCCAAAAAAACCGACAAGGTGATTAAAATCATTACCATTAACCAGCTATTTGCTGACCAGTGATGTGCTTGAAAAATTCGGCCTAGCCCGCTGGTAATAGAAATATTGCCGCTCCATAACACATTAGGCACTCGAGCCGCTTGATCATTTGCCAATCCGGAGCCATTACCCATGTTGGCCATTCCCTTGAAAGCAAATCGGAGGTAATTTAGATTACGGCCCCACCCTGCTATCAAGGCAGGAAGTAATTCGCAGGTTACCATAGTCATGACCATAGCTAAAGCAACCCGCCACCGTGCTCTGAACAGCAAAAAGGGTAGAAAAAAAATTCCTTGATACTTAATAGCCGCTGCCAAACCCAAGCCAATCCCGGACGAAAAAGGTTTTCGCTCCATCCAATAGAATGATAAAGCCATTCCAGCAAGACACAAAAAGTCGTTCTGGCCCTGAATGAATACCTGATGAATTTGATCCTGTGATAATAATATTGCCAAAGCACAGGCTCCTGCTGCCTGCCAACAATTTAAAGTCAGTTGGAAGATCGACGTCAGTACGCGAAGCCCCCAAATAATAATTAATAGAATCAATAATAAATTAACCCCCAGCCAAAACAGATGAGCAAACGTTTCAGAATAAGGGGCCAATGGCAACAACAAAAAGGCGTAAAATGGAGGATAAATATACCAGCCCGAGCCGGACTGATAGGGGTCGTTGCCAAAATAAAGCGCTCTGGCAGCTTGATAAGAGTTGTAAAAATCATAATGATGTTGAGGAGAGTGAAAAAACCGAAAAAGATCGCCAAAGACTGAAGCTAAAATTACAAAAATTGCTGCCGCTATCAACAAATAGTTTCCACAGCAATTCCAGATGCGCTGAAATTGTTTGCTGGTTTTGATCAAGAATTCCGGCCAAGCCAGAACCCTTGAATGAAGAGAAAGAACGCCCTGAAGCGACCCCTGATCCGGTAAAGGTTTTTTATGAAAATTAGTTTTTTCAAGCCACTTCATCATCATTTTTCTCAAAATGTTATAGCTTACGGAAATTGCTATAGTTCGATACTTTCTTTAGAAGAAATGTTCAAC
Organism: Pseudomonadota bacterium; assembly: GCA_018241585.1. Taxonomy (GTDB): domain Bacteria; phylum Pseudomonadota; class Gammaproteobacteria; order Coxiellales; family Coxiellaceae; genus JAFEDN01. The sequence goes on from JAFEDN010000345.1 coordinate 1,710, forward strand.
AGTTCCCGCTGAAGCAAAAATTACCTATAACCTCATGAAATATTGAAAAAC